>JBEVJQ010000134.1:0-4090 GCA_040510055.1 Burkholderiaceae bacterium
CCTGCCGACTCGTCGTCCCGGGTATGGCCTACGACGGATACGCGCGCCGCGTCCCGGTTGCCTGTACTCAGGACGGTGCGCGCTCCCGGGCTGCCGGAACCAGAACTGCGGCGATCGTCGAGACCCAGCGAACGGCTCACCAGGACGGCGAACGACACCGATCCGATCAGGTAGCCGGCCAGCAATGCAATCACGAGTGTCATTCAGTGTCCCGTCGCGCCATCACGAAGCCATCTATCGCACGGCCCCGTCTCTGACCGGCAGCGCGCAGTCGACCGCCGTCGCGGCAAGCAGGTCGACGATCACCCGCGGTGGGATCTCGATCAGGAAGCCGCGCTGGCCTCCGTTGACCAACAGCGTCTCGAGCGCCAGAAGCCCGCGGGCGACGTGGACCGGCATCGCCTTGCGGGTGCCGAACGGTGAGATCCCGCCGATCCGGTACCCGGTGACGCGTTCGGCCAGCTCGGGCGCCGCCGGAGTGACGGTCTTGCAGCCGACCTCGCGCGCCAGCTGCTTGAGCGCGACCGTGCAATCGCCGTGCATCACGACCAGCCGCTCGCGGCGCCGGTCGTCGACCATCACCAGCGTCTTTGCGATCCGGTGCTCGTCGATACCAAGCTGGCGGCTGGCCTCCGTCGTTCCGCCATGATCGACGTAGTCGTAGCGATGCTCGCGCCAGCCGATGCCGGCACGCTCGAGAGCGCGGGTCGCGGGAGTCGTCGCCATCGGATGGCCCCTGCCGGCTAGCGCGGGTAAAGGCCGCGTTCGCGCGCCTGCAATCGTGCCAGCCCCATCAGCGCGGCGATCGTCGGTACCGGGACGGCGACGCGGACGGCGATCTCGATGACGGCACCGACCAGCGCATCGAGTTCGATCGGCCGCCCGGCCTCGACGTCCTGGAGCATCGAGGTCTTGAAATTGCCGAGCTGGGCGGCGAGTTCGAACCGTTCCGCGGGAGTCATCGGGACCGCGATACCGAGTCGCTCGCCGACGGTGCCGGCCTCGACCATCGCCTGCGCCATGAAGGTCCGCGCGTGGCCGTCGGCGAGGATCGTTGCCATCGTCGAACCGGTCAGCGCCGATACCGGATTCATCGTCATGTTGCCCCAGAGCTTCGACCAGACCTCGCGGTGGATGTCGGGCGCCACCGGGGCATCGATCTTCGCCTTCCTGAACAACGCGCCGATCGCCGCGGATCGATCGCCCGATGCAACCGATGCGTTCCCTGCTCCGCCGTTGGGCCGGCGGGCCATCGGATCGCCGACGATGACCCGTTGGCCGAAGTCGTGGATCACGATGCCCGGCTCCGGCATCGAGGCGGCGATATGGACGACACCGCCGATCACCTGCTGTGGCGGCAGGGCGCGGCTGATCGCGCCGCCGGGATCGACGCTCTGCAGCGGCTCGCCGGCCATCGCCGGGGCGAGGCCGTGAAAGAACCACCACGGAACGCCGTTCATCGCCGAGAGGATCAAGGTCTGCGGCCCGATCATCGGCGCCAACGCCGGTGCAACGGCGCCGAGCGCAGTGCCCTTGCAGGCGACCACGATCAGGTCCTGGACCCCGAGGTCGCCGGCGACGTCGCTGGCCCGGATCGGCCACGACTGCTCGTCGCTTCCGGCGCGCAACCGCAGCCCATGGCGCTCGAGCGGCGCCAGGTGGCGCGCCGTCACCAAGGCCACCGGCCTCTCGCCGGCAGCCAGCAATCGCGCGGCGATCCAGCCGCCGATCGCCCCCAGGCCTGCAATCGCGATCTTCATCGTCCTCGTCTCGTCGGAATCGTCGGCCGGGCCATGCGCGGCCGCGGCCACGGCTCGCCCGTTGGACCCCATTGTAGGGATCCGACCCGGTTGCGGCGAGGTCGACCGGTCGCGGCGAGGTCGCACCGCTCGGGCCGCGTTCGGGCGCCGCCTCGGCCGGCCGCGGCTGCCGGCCACGGCTGCCCGAGTCTCATCCTCGAGGATGGTGACGGGCGTGGAGTTGCTTCAGCCGCTCGCTCGCGACGTGCGTATAGATCTGCGTCGTCGAGATGTCGGCATGACCCAGCAACATCTGAACGACTCGCAGGTCGGCGCCATGATCGAGCAGGTGGGTGGCGAACGCGTGCCGCAGCGTATGCGGCGACAGCGCCGCGCCGATGCCGGCGCGCACGGCATGGCGACGGACCAGGGTCCAGAACATCTGCCGCGTCATCGGCGCGGCCCGCGCCGTCACGAAGACGGCGTCGGCGTCGCGGCCGGCGAGCCACTCGCGCCGGCCGCCGCCGAGATGACGGTCGAGCCAGTCGCGCGCTTCCTGCCCGAGCGGTACCAGGCGCTCCTTCGAACCCTTGCCGATGACCCGGACCACGCCATCGGTCAGCGACAGCTCCACGGTTCGCAACCCCACCAGTTCCGACACCCGCAGGCCCGTCGCATAGAGCACCTCGAGCATCGTCCGGTCGCGTTCGCCGAGGGCGGTCTCGACATCGGGAGCGGCCAGCAAGGCCTCGACCTGCGCCTCGCTGATCGACTTCGGAAACCGCGGCGGCTGGCGCGCGGAACGGATATTGACCGTGGGATCGTCGCGACGCAGATGCTCGCGCAGCAGATGGTGATAGAAGCGGCGCAGTGTCGACAGCCGCCGGTTCGCCGACGTCGCGCGCGATGCCGGATGGCGCGCGGCGATGTAACCCAGCAGGTCGGCTTCGGTCGCCGTCGCGAGCGTCGCCGACCGCCGTTCCAGCCACCGGGCGAGCGCGGTCAGGTCGCGCCGGTAGGCGGCCAGCGTGTTGTTCGCGAGCCCGTCCTCGAGCCAGATCGCATCGCTGAACGACTGGATCAACGGGTCTATCGTTGGTGGCGCGGACGGTGGTGGAGCGGCCCGCGTCCGACCCGGCCGTCGCGCCGGCATCGGGGGTTCTGATATGGTGGAGTCGCCCACATCGAGCGCGATGGCGCGCCCCGACAATGCTTTCACTGCTGTTTCCCGACCTGGCGCTGATCGCGCTCGGGTTCGTATTGTCGCGCAAGGTCGCCTGGGGACAGGACCTGTGGAGCGGCCTGGAGCGGCTCAACTACTTCGTCCTGTTCCCTGCGCTGCTGTTCCATTCGCTGGTCCGGCGACCGCTGCAGCTCGACCTGGCGCGTGACCTCGCGCTGGCCGTCGTGGTGGTCATTGCGGCCGGCGCGCTGGCCGGCCTGGCGGCACGGCCGATCCTGGCGCCGACCCCGATCCGCTTCGCCTCGGCGTTGCAATGCGCATTCCGCTTCAACTCGTACCTGGCACTGGCCGTGTCACAGCGTCTCGGCGGCGAGCAGGGCCTTGCGCTGTGCGCGATCTGCATCGGCGTGGCCGTGCCGATCTGCAACGTGCTCGCCGTGAGCAGCATCGCGCGGCACACACGGGCGAACCTGGCGCGCGAATTCGCGACCAACCCGCTGATCATCGCCACGGTCGGCGGAATGGCGCTGGCACTCGCCGGCGTGCGCTTGCCCGAGCCGCTCGAGGCGCTGCTCGGTCGCTGCGGCGCCGCGGCGCTGGCGATCGGGCTGCTGACGGTCGGTGCCGCGCTACGACCGACCCAGAGCGAGGGCGACATCGGCTATGCGATCTGGCTCGCGACGGCCAAGCTCGTCGTCAGCCCCGTCGTCGCGCTCGTCGCCGGGCAGCTGCTCGGCCTCGCGCCGTTGCCGTTGGCGATCCTGGTGGCGTTCGCCGCCGTGCCGACCTCCTCGGCGAGCTACGTGCTGGCGAGTCGGATGGGCGGCGACGGCGCCTACGTCGCCTGGTGCGTCACGCTGTCGACGCTGGCGTCGGTGGCCACGATGGCCTGGTGGCTGAGCGGCCGGCTGCCCTGAGGGTCGAGGGGCGCTTGCCCACCGGCGCATCGGCAGCAATCCGCGCGCTCGAGCACCTGACGCACCTGGCACTCGACGACGGGGTCGCGCGTCGCCGGCTCGGCCAGCAACCACGCGCGCAACGCTGCTTCGAGCGCGCCGTCACCATCGGCTCCGGCGGCGATCGCGTTACCCATCGCGACGGCGAGATTTCGCTGCCAGCGCCGATGGCCGATGCGCCGGATCGCACTGCCCCGGAGCCGGTGGTCGAA
>JBEVJQ010000135.1:0-8541 GCA_040510055.1 Burkholderiaceae bacterium
CGATCGGCGAGAACGGCCGCGCGTCGGCCACCGTCGCCTCCTCGACCAGCATGTCCTCGGGCAACGCGATGACGACGGGGCCCGGTCGCCCGCTGGTGGCGAGATGGAATGCCCGCGAGACCAGTTCCGGGATCCGCGCCGGATCGTCGATCTCCGTCGTCCATTTGGTCATGGTGCCGAACACGGATCGATAGTTCAGTTCCTGGAACGCCTCGCGATCACGATGCCCGCGCTGGATCTGGCCGACGAATACGATCAGCGGCGTCGAGTCCTGGTGGGCGATGTGGATCCCGGGCGAGGCATTGGTCACACCGGGCCCGCGCGTCACGAAGCAGATCCCGGGCAGCCCCGACAGCTTGCCCTGGGCCTCGGCGGCCATCGTGGCACCGCCTTCCTGACGGCAGATGATGGTCTCGATCGGCGAATCGTGAAGTGCATCGAGCGCATCGAGAAAGCTTTCGCCCGGGACGCAGAACACCTGCTTGATGCCGTGCAACTGCAGTTGGTCGATCAGGATGCGGCCGCCGGAGCGTGAACGGGCCTCGCCTCGGGCGTCGGCTGGGGTCATGGGGATTTCCTCCTGCGGTGGACCGCGCAGGTGGTAGCGGCCCGTTCCAGCAATCTAGTTCGCGCGCGACGATCCCGCAAGGAACCGGAAAGCGGCGCTCGAGCGTGACCGGACCGCGTCACCGGCCTGCGTCACCGGCCTGCGTCACCGGACCGCGTCGTCGTCCAGCCGGTGCCGGCGGGCCGACCGACTATTGGGCTCGGCAAGCCGGGATCGGCACAATAGGCGCATCCACCCCCAGATGCATTGGCTGAACCTGATGCGAACCAACCCCATCGATGACGCACCGGACTTGACCATTCGCCTCGCGACCGCCGTCGATCACGACACCTGGCTACGACTCTGGCAAGGCTATCAGCGGTTCTACGAGGTGACTATCGACGACGCGACGACCGAGAACTCGTGGTCACGGATCCTCGATCCCGATGCGCCGATGCATTGCGCGCTGGCCACTGTCGGCGGCGGCGACGGGCAACAGGCCGTCGGCCTGGTTCACTACCTGATGCATCCCACGTTCTGGACCCGGGGCGCCTACTGCTACCTACAGGACCTGTTCGTGGCGCCGGAAATCCGCGCCCGCGGTATCGGGCGACGGCTGATTGCGCATGTCTACGATGCCGCGCGCGGTGCCGGGTGCTCGCGCGTCTGGTGGCTCACGCACGAGACCAATCTGGACGCGATGAAACTCTACGACCAGGTGGCCGACCGCAGCGGATTCGTCCAGTATCGCAAGCTGCTCTGAGTCGAGTCGCAAGCTGCTCTGAGTCGGCGACCCGGCGCGCAAGAGGGCCGCTCCGAAGCCGGCAACGTCACGAATCGGCGGTGAATCCGATTGCCTTGACCAGGGGTGCCCAGCGCGCGGTGTCGTCCTCGAGCGCCTTGGCCAGTTCCGCCGGCGAGGACGAAGTCGCCTCGAGCCCCATGAGCCCGATCTTTTCGACCGTGTCGGGTTGCTTGAGCGCGTTCACCAGCGCCGCATTGAGCCGCTGCACCGTCTGCGCGCTGGCGCCGGCCGGCAGGTACATGCCGAACCATTCGCGGTAAGCGAAGTCCTTGAGGCCTTGCTCGACATAGGTAGGCACATCGGGGGCGAACCGGCTGCGCGTCGGCCCCGAAGCACCGAGCAGCCTCGCCTTGCCGCTGCCGAGATGCTGCAGGAACTCGCCCAACGGTGCCGATACGGCGGGAACCTGGCCGCCCATCATGTCGACGATCGCCGGCTGTGAGCCGCGATAGGGAACGTGCGTCAACGAGACGTCTGCCGAGCGGCCCAGCAGGACGCCGATGAAGTGCGGGACCGACCCCGCAGCCGGCGAACCGAAGCTCGCCTGTGACGGATTCGCCTTGCACCAGGCAAGGTAGTCCGGAACGGTCTTGACGCTGGCCGGTACGGCCGGCCCGACTCCAAGGCCGAAATCGAAGCTGACCAGCATCGACACCGGCTGCACATCGGCCCGGGGGTCGTAGGGCAGCTTGCGATAGATGTGCGGATAGATGCCGAGCATCGACATCGGCGTCTGCAGCATCACCGTGCCGTCGTTGGGCACGGTCTTCATCAACGTGATCGCGATCTGCCCGGCCGCTCCGGTGCGGTTCTCGACGACGACGGACTTCGCGTAGCCGGGGGCGAGCTTCTCGGCAACGCGGCGGCAGGTGACGTCCGATGTCCCGCCGGCGGGGAAGCCGGTGATCACGCGTGCCGTCTCGAGGGCCTGGGCCTGCGCCGAAGTCGCCGCCAGACCGTAGAGGGCCGGGATCGACAAAGTCTTCAGAACCTCGCGCCGTCGGTTCACCATGGTGACTGTCTCCTGTTCGTTCACGGGCCTGCGGGCCCGGCCGCCGCATCGGGCTCCGCCAAGCCTTCGCGAGTCTAACGGTGGCAGACCGATTCGGGGCTGGGATCGGCCGGTCGACGGCATAATCCGGATCTCGGCAAGCGCAACGGTCCGGGCCCGGGGCCCGGACGCCACCGGGGGTAGACAACGATGCAAGAAGACGACTCGAAGCGCCGCGAGTTCGAGGCCCAGCTGGTCAGTGAAGGGTTCGAGGTCGCTCTCGTCGAACGCGAGCCGAACGGATTCCTCGATACCCACGAGCATCCGTTCGAAGCGAAGGCGTTGATCCTGGCCGGCGAGATCTCGATCGGGACCGGAGAGACGGATCGACGTTACCGCGCCGGCGAGATCTTTCACCTGCAAGCCGGAGTGCCCCACACCGAACGCTACGGCCCGCAGGGCGTTCGTTACCTCGCCGGCCGCAAGGCCTGATCGACGGCTCCACAAGCGGAGCACCACGTGATTACGACGCAGCACGGAGCGGACGCAGGGAGCCGCCGACAGTTCTGCCACGGGCTCGGTGCATTGCTCGGGTCTGCTGCCGTCGGCACGGGCCTGGCGACATGGGCAGGGGCCAGGCCGGGAGCGGCGCTCGCCCAGGCAGCGTTTCCGGCGCGGCCGTTGCGCATCGTCGTTCCGTACCCGGCCGGTGGCGCAACCGACTACGTCGCGCGCCTGACTGCCGAGCGGCTGTCGAAGGCACTGGGCCAGCCGGTCATCGTCGACAACCGGTCCGGCGCCGCCGGCGCGATCGGCGTGGCCGAGGCTGCCCGAGCCAGGCCCGATGGCCACACGCTGCTGTTCACCATCAGCGATCCGCTGATCAACAACACCGCGCTGTTCAAGTCGCTGCCCTACGATCCGCGCAAGGATCTGGCGTTCCTCGGCCAGATCCTGCTCAGTCCGACGCTGCTGTCGGCGAGCCCCGACGCCGGTATCCGTCGCTTCGACGACCTCCGTGCCAAGGTCTCGGCAAGGACGCGCCTGAGCTATGCCTCATGGGGCACCGGTGGACTCGGTCACCTGCAAGGTGAGACGCTCAACCGGGAGCTGAAAGCCGACATGGTCCACGTCCCTCAGCGCGGCGAAGGGCCGGTGGTCACCGACCTCCTCGGCAACAACGTCAGTGTCGGGCTGTCCAGTGTCAGCACCGCCTTGCAGCATGTCCAGGGCGGCAAGATCGTTCCACTGGCGGTGATGATGAAGCAGCGCAGCACAGCGATGCCGAACGTGCCGACCCTGCGCGAACTCGGCTTCCCCGATCCGATCTTCGAGTCCAGCGTCTGGATGTCGGCCCTGGTTCCGGCCGGGACCCCGAGCGATCTCGTGGCCCTGCTCACGCGCCACATCCAGCAGATCCTCGACGACAAGGAGGTGCGCGGCGCACTGATCGATCGCGGGTTCGAGATGCTCGTGACCGGCCCGGAGCAAGCCTCGACCCACCATCGCTCCGAGTTCGACCTGATCACCGCCCGGATCCGCGAGCTGGGAATCGAACCGCAGTGAGATCGGCGATCTAGCGAATGCCGCGAGATCGCGTCATGGATGATCACCAGCCCGGCGAAACGCTGCGGTAAATTGCTATCGAGTCGATGTCGAGCAATGGGTCCGAGCCGGGCCGCCTGCCTCGCGCCACTCGACGCCCCGCGAAGCACCAGGAGAGGAGCGGTCCATGAGCAAGGCATTCGCATCCAAGGCCGACATGACGGCCAAGGTCATCACGTTCACCAAGCTGTCCGACAACGCCTATGCCTACACCGCCGAAGGCGACCCGAATTCGGGCGTCATCATCGGCGACGACTGCTGCATGGTGATCGACACCACGGCCACTCCGGCCATGGCGCGCGACCTGATCACGCGCATCCGCGAGGTCACCGACAAGCCGATCAAGTACATCGTGCTCAGTCACTATCACGCGGTCCGCGTGCTCGGCGCCTCCGAATACTTCAAGGAAGGCGGTCAGGCAGTCATCGCCAGCCGCGAGACCTACGAGTTGATCGTCGAGCGCGGCGAAGCCGACATGAAGAGCGAGATCGAGCGCTTCCCGCGGCTGTTCCAGGACGTCGAATCGATTCCGGGGCTTACCTGGCCGCAGATCGTCTTCGACAAGCAACTGACGCTGCACCTGGGCAAGCTCGCGGTCGAGCTGATCCAGCTCGGCCCGGGGCATACGCGCGGTGACACCATCGCCTGGATCCCGTCGCAGAAGATCTGTTTCTCCGGTGACCTGGTCGAGTACAACGCCGGCGTCTACACCGGCGATGCGCAACTCGAGGAATGGCCGGCGACGCTCGACAAGCTCGCGGCCCTGAAGCCCGAGAAGCTCGTCCCCGGGCGCGGTCCGGCGCTCGAGACACCGGAGGAGTGCTCCAAGGCGATCGCCTACACCCGCAAGTGGGTCACCGACCTGTTCCAGACCGCCAAGGCCGGAGTCGCCGCGGGCAAGGACCTGAAGGCCGTGTTCCAGGACACGCGCAAGGTGATGGATCCGGTGTTCGGCAACGTGTTCATCTATGAGCACTGCCTGCCATTCGACGTCTCGCGCGCCTACGACGAGGCCCAGGGGATCAAGAACCCGCGGGTCTGGACGGCCCAGCGCGACCAGGAGATGTGGCAGTCGCTGCAGGACTGACAGGCGCGATGTCGCGAACTGCAGGCCGCGGTGCTCGGCCGGCCGGCCGCGGTGCCCCGACCGCTGGCGGTGAAGCCCGGCCGGCTGGCCGCGATCCCCGGATAGAAGGCAGCGATCCACTCGCGGCCTTCCATCCGGCAGTCGGCGGCTGGTTCCGGCAGGCGTTTCCCGGCGGGCCGACGCCGGCGCAGGCCGCGGCATGGCCGGCGATCGCCGGTGGCCGGCATACGCTCGTTTCCGCGCCCACCGGGTCCGGCAAGACACTGACGGCATTCCTGACTGCGATCGACGCGCTGGTCCGCCGCGGCCTGTCGGCCGAAGGGCTGCCCGACGAGACGGTCGTCGTCTATGTCTCGCCGCTGAAGGCGCTGTCGAACGACATCCAGCTCAATCTCGAAAAGCCGCTGGCCGGCATCCGCCGGGAACTGGCGCGACTGGCCCTGGCCGATGTCGAGATCCGCACCGCGGTCCGCACCGGTGACACGCCCACGAGCGAGCGCGCCCGGACGCTGAAACGCCCGCCGCACCTGCTGGTGACGACGCCGGAGTCGCTCTACGTGCTGCTCGGCTCGGCTTCCGGTCGCCTGCTGCTGCGAACGGTGCGTTCGGTCATCGTCGACGAGATCCATGCCGTGGCCGCGAGCAAGCGCGGCAGCCACCTGGCGTTGTCACTCGAGCGGCTGGCCGCACTGGCCGGCGCCCACCATGGCGGCGAGGTCACGCGGATCGGCGTCTCGGCGACGCAGAAACCGATCGCCGCAATCGCCCGATTCCTCGTCGGTGACCGCGTCGACTGCGCGATCGTCGACATCGGTTACGCCAAGGCCCGCGACCTCGCGCTCGTCGTCCCACCGACCCCGCTCGGCGCGGTGATGTCTCACGACCAGTGGGAGCAGGTCTACCAGCAACTGACGGAGCGCGTTGTCGCCCATCGAACGACGCTGGTGTTCGTCAACACCCGGCGGATGGCAGAACGGGCTGCCCGTCACCTCGCCGAGCTGCTGGGCCGCGAAGCGGTCGCGGCCCATCACGGCAGCCTCGCGAAGGAAGCGCGGCTCGCGGCCGAGCAGCGGCTCAAGCGCGGCGAACTCCGGGTCCTGGTCGCGACCGCGTCGCTCGAACTGGGGCTCGATATCGGCGACGTCGACCTCGTCTGCCAGATCGGCTCGCCGCGTTCGATTGCCACCTTCCTGCAGCGTGCCGGCCGCTCCGGCCATGCCGTCGGCGGCGTCCCGAAGGCGCGGCTGTTCCCACAGACGCGCGACGAGCTGGTCGAATGCACGGCCCTGCTCGACTGCGTCCGCCGTGGCGAGCTCGACGCCCTGCGCATCCCGCAGGCCCCGCTCGACGTCCTGGCGCAGCAACTGATCGCCGAGGTCGCCGGCCGCGCGGCGGGGACGCGACACGCGGACGAGCCCACCGACGGCATCGCCGAGGACGACCTGTTCGCCCTCGTCCGGCGCGCGATGCCGTATGCCGCGGTTGCGCGCAGCGAGTTCGATGCCGTCGTCCGCATGCTCGCCGACGGCTTCAGCACGCAACGCGGTACGCGCGGCGCGCTGCTCCATCGCGACGCCGTCCATCGCCGGCTGCGCGCTCGCCGCGCCGCGCGCCTCACGGCGCTGACCTCGGGCGGGACGATTCCCGAGACCGGTGACTACAGCGTCGTGCTCGAGCCCGACGCCCAGACGATCGGGACGATCAACGAGGATTTCGCGATCGAGAGCCTGGCCGGCGACGTGTTCCAGCTCGGCAACGCCAGCTACCGGATCCTGCGGATCGAATCCGGGCGGGTGCGCGTCGTCGACGCCGCCGGCGCCGCCCCGAACATTCCGTTCTGGCTCGGCGAGGCCCCGGGGCGCAGCGACGAACTGTCGATCGGCGTATCGCGGTTGCGCGACGAGATCGCCGCCCGGCTCGACGCCGTGGTGCCGTCCGATCCGGGCTCGCCCTCGTCCACGACCGGCGCCCTGACCTGGCTGACCGACACCCTGGGCCTCGACGACGCCGCCGCGAGCCAGGTCGTCGATTACCTCCGGCGCGGCCAGGCGGCGCTCGGTGCGATGCCGTCGCGCGACCGGGTCGTGATCGAACGCTTCTTCGACGAATCGGGCGGCATGCAGCTCGTGATCCACGCGCCGTTCGGCAGTCGAATCAACCGGGCCTGGGGTCTGGCACTGCGCAAGCGCTTCTGCCGCCGATTCAACTTCGAACTGCAGGCCGCGGCGACCGAAGACGCGATCATCCTGTCGCTGTCGACCAGCCACAGCTTCGCGCTCGACGAGGTCGCCCGCTATTTGCACTCGTCGTCGGCACTCGATGTCCTGGTCCAGGCCCTGCTCGATGCGCCGATGTTCGGTGCTCGCTGGCGCTGGAGCGCGACCAACGCGCTGGCACTGCCGCGCTTCGCCGGTGGCCGCAAGGTCGCGCCGCAGCTTCAGCGGATGCGTTCCGAGGACCTGCTGGCCGGTGTCTTCCCCGACCAGGTCGCCTGCGCCGAGAACCTGGCCGGCGAGCGTGAACTGCCCGACCACCCATTGGTCACCCAGACGTTGCGCGACTACCTGACCGACGCCATGGATGCCGACGGCTGGCTCGCGCTGCTGCGCCGGATCGAGCGCGGCGAGGTCGCGGTGGTGGCGCACGATCTCACGAGCCCGTCGCCGCTGGCTGCCGAGGCGATCAACGCCCGGCCGTATGCATTCCTCGACGATGCCCCACTCGAGGAACGGCGGTCGCGCGCGGTCCAGGCGCGGCGCTACACCGACCCGGCCGCGGCCGACGACCTTGGCCGGCTCGATGCCGAAGCGATCGCCGCGGTCCGCGACGAGGCTTGGCCGCAGGCCCGTGACGTCGACGAGATGCATGCAGCACTGACCGATATCGCGGTGCTGACGGACGACGAGGTCGCGGCCGGCTCGAGGCCGACCCCGGCCGGACAGTGGTCGACGTGGCTCGGCGTGTTGGCAGCGGACGGGCGCGCCACGCGGCTCGATCGGCCGCGGCTGCCGGGCCTCTGGGTCGCCACCGAGCGCCTGCCGATGGTCCGGTCGGTGATCGGCAACGTCGTCGGCCGCCCCGAGCCCGTGGTTCCGTCCGAATTCGCGAATGCGGCGTGGGAGCGCGAAGCGGCTTTGCGTGAACTGGTCCGGGCCCGACTGTTGGCGCTGGGTCCGACCTCCGTCGAGACCCTCGCGCAACCGCTCGGGCTCGCGCGCAGCGAAGTGCTGGGAGCACTGCACGCGCTGCAGGTCGAGGGGACGGTCATAGCCGGCCGTTTCGGTGGTGCCGGCCCCGAGGACGAATGGTGTGAGCGCCATCTGCTCGCCCGGATCCACCGCTACACGCTCGGCCGGTTACGCCGCGAGATCGAACCCGTCGAGCCGCGGGACTACCTGCGCTTTCTGTTCGAATGGCAGCACCTTACAGAGGACACGCGCGTGGCCGGGCCGGACGCCCTGGCCGCGGTGCTGGCGCAGCTCGAGGGCTACGAGGCACCGGCGGCA
>JBEVJQ010000136.1:0-7728 GCA_040510055.1 Burkholderiaceae bacterium
GGGACATGACCGAAAGTGCCGGCAAGTATCCCGCGCCACTCCCAGCGATGGAACACGCTGGCCTCGGGGTGCGCATCGACATATCGAATCCAGCGAGCGCAATCGCTGCTCGCGGCGACATCGACGCGTACTGCAGGCGGATTGGGCATGAGGCGCGAGGTCGGAGTCGAGGTCGATGCCCGTGAGATCCTGGCTTCAGGAATCGAGGTTCCGACGCGGGGAACGTCCTCGATCGGGGCTTGCGCGGGCGACGCTTCCGATGCCAGCGATGTCGCGATCGGCATCATTGCGGCTGCCCCACGATGGCGTCGGCGAACACACGGTCGATCCGGTCCCACTTGAACTCCTCGAGAAGTCGGACGATCCGCTGCTCGGTTCGCGACAGATTCAGGTAGTGGCGAAAGCGTGTCTTGCGGCCGCAGGACACCTTGGGCTGCTCGGGATCGATTTCCCACGGATGACAGAAGAACACCGCCCGCTCGCCGTCGTGCAGGTTGATCCGGCGCAGGTTCCAGGCCGAGACGGCGTAGGGCAGCAACCTGAAGTAGCCGCCGCCCGAGGCCGGGAAGTGGGTGCTGCCGAGCTTGACCGTCGCCGCCGGGATCTCGGTCAGGCCGCACGGCGTACGGTAGGCGAATCGAGGCGCATCCGGCATGCCGTAGTGGTCGTGATGAATCGGATAGATGCTCGAGCTGTAGTAATGGCCGGTGCGAGCGAGCAGTTCGTGCATCCAGAGGTTGCGACGCCCGATCGAGAAGCTGGGTGCGCGGTAACCGATCACGCGCTGGCCGCCGATGTCCTCGAGCAGCTCGCGGGTCCCCACCAACTCGTCCTCGATCTCCTCGCGTGTGAGCTCGTTATTGCGGCGGTGCGAGTAACCGTGGCTTGCCAATTCGTGACCTTCGGTCACGATACGGCGCACCATGGTGGGGTACCGTTGGGCTATCCAACCAAGCGTGAAGAACGTGCCCGTGGCGCGGTGATCGGACAGCAGCTGCAGCAGGCGATTGACGTTGCTCTCGATGCGACAGGGCAGGCTCCTCCAGCTGTCGCGGTCGATATAGCGGGCGAAAGCGGATACCTGGAAGTAGTCCTCCACATCCACGGTGAAGGCATTGGTCAGCATCGACTGCAGCATTTCCGATCCTTTGTCCTGGGCACACGCTCGACGTACGAAAGGGCGCAACCAACCGCGCCGCCCGCCGCGTCGTCCGCGGCAAGTCCGGTGTTCGAGGCGCCCGTGCGGCGCCGACGAAGCGGTCATCGTTCGTCTACGTGGGCTTGACCTCCCCTTGAATTGGACGTTCCGTCTCGCCCATCAGCTGGGCCACGGCCCCCACCAGTTGCTGGTGCATCGAAGCCAGGGCGGCGATCCGCTCCTCGAGCCCCGCAATCCGCTGCAGCAGCCGCCCGTCGTCGATCGCGACGACGTTGCTGCGAGGCGCGTCACGCCGCAGCAGCGGATCGGTGGGCGCAACCTGGCCACTGCTCGCCAGCGGACCGAGCTCACCGAGCATTTCGGCCAGTACCGGCTCGGCCGCCTCGAGCGTGATCGTGTCGCTTCGCGACAAGAACGACGCAAGCAGCAGCCGGTCGCAGGCCATGTTGATCCGCCTTGGAACCCCGGCAGTGAAGTCGTGCAGGCGAAACAGGACCTCCTTCTGGAACATCGGTCGTCCGTTCCAACCCGACAGCTCGAGCCGGTGGCGAATGTAGGCGATGGTCTCGGGGAGCGTCAGCGCGCCGAGGTGGCAGGAAGCGATCACACGCTGGCGAACCTGGTCCATCGTCCCCGATTCCATGAGCGCCCGCAGCTCGGGCTGGCCCACGAGGAAGACCTGCAGCAGCGGCGCGGGTCCGACCTGGAAGTTCGACAACATCCGGAGTTCTTCGATCGCATGCCGCGAGAGGTTCTGTGCTTCGTCGATGACGAGCAATGCGCGCTGGCCGCGGTCATGCAGCTCGTAGAGCTGGCTCTCGATCCGTGCCAGCACCGACGATTTGTCGTCGGAGCCGGGTGCGACTTGAAGCGCCTGCGCCAGGTAACGCAACAGGTCGCCGCCATCGATCTGGCTGCTGACCACGTTCACGGCCACGACCTTGTCGGGATCGACGGTGCCCAGCATGGTTCGAACGACGGTTGTCTTGCCGGCACCGACCTCACCAGTGATGACGACGAAGCCTTCGCTCCGGTGCAGGCCGTACTCGAGGTAGGCGAGCGCACGGCGGTGACCATCCGACGCGAACAGCAGCCCCGGATCCGGTGTCAGGAGGAACGGGTGCCGGGTCAAGCCGAAGAATTCCAGGTACATGGTCGGCGCTCTCAGAATCGGAAGTACAGCGCAGCGAGCAACGCGTTTTCGACGTATTCAGCCGTGTCTGGGCCGCTCGAGTTCTGTCGCGCATGGCGGTAGCCATAGCGGACACTGGTCATTGGCGACAGCCGGGTGGTCACCGACGCGAGGAGGTAGTAGAGATCGCTGCGCCGAGAAGCTGCCGGGTCGGTCGACTGGGTCCAGGACAGCAGCACGTTGCCGGAAGTGTCGACCGTCAGCCGCCGGGTGTAAGAGCCGATCGCACCGTACTGGCGCAGTTCGTCCGGACCCGACGTCACGGGCAGCGGCACCGTTGTCGCGACCGTGCGGTTGTCGGCGCGAAACGCCGTCAGCGACACGCTGTTGCGCGTGGCGGCCCAGGCGACCGTTCCGCTCAGGCGCCGCGAATCGACCAGGGCGCCGCTGACGAAGAACGACGACAACGGCAGGCTGCTGCCCGGCAGATCCCCCTGCCGCGCCATGTCGGTGGCGATCGGATTGTCGATGCCGGTGGGCACGTCGCCAGGCAGGGTCGGTGTACCGATGCCCGCGAAGGTGAGCGCGGCCCCGGCGCCGGTGGTGATCCCGTCCTCGAACCGCAAGCCGTAGGTCATCCGCGCGGCACGGTGCTCGAACAAGGCCGATGAGGTGCTGCCGTAGTAGGTTTTCGTGTACTGCAAGTCGAGTCGGGTTCTCTGCGACGGCGTCCAGTTGAGTACCACCGTCGGCCCCCAGCCACTGGTGTCGCCGTCGACCTCGAGCACGCTGATCCTCGTGTACTCGGCTCCGGCACCGACTCGCATTGCGCCTGTTACCCGGGTGAGCCCGAGCAGCCGGAACTGGCCCCGATCGACCTTGGGGCCGTCCTCGTAGTCCTGCGTCGAGGTCAGGCCACTCACCAGATAGCCGAACGAGCCGGGCTGCGCATCACGGAGCAGTCGCCCGCGCACCGATTGGGTGGTGGAGGTGATCTGTTCGGCGCCGTAGCGGGTGTATTCGACACCGGCGCCGAGCAGCCCTTCGGTGGCGGCGTCGAAGCGCCTGCGGGCATAGGGCGTGACCGCAAAGCTCACGTAGCGCGCCCGGTTGTCGCGGCTGGTCGAGGAATCGACGCTCGTTGCTCCGAACGGCGACGCTGGGGTGTCATCGAGCAGGCCGGTGGCGCCGAGCCAGAGCCAGTCGCCGGCCAGCGCCAGGTTCCCGAGACCCTGGAACTGGTGCCGCGCGACATCGTGTTCCGGTTCGCCGTGGCTGTAGAGGAAGTTGCGCATCCGGTAGCGCATGTCGAGCTGCGTCCGGGGTCGATTGACGAACGCCTCGACAAACGGACTGATTTCGAGGATCGCGCCCGACTCCTTGCTGTCCGACGGCTCGAGGCGCACGTTGTCCGAGAGAGTCAGGCCGCTCTCCACCCCGAGATAGAACTCCGCATCGCGGCCGCTGGTGCCGCCACTGCCCGGTGGGCCTGCCCGCGTCCGGTGGGCGACGACCGATGTCGGATCGCGGCCAATGTCGCCGTCCGATATGGCGCTCCGGCCAACCTGTGCGGTGGCCGGCAGCGCTGCGGTCACTGCGACCGTTGCCACGCCGACGGCTGCCACCACGGCGCCGTAGCGCGTGGCCGGGGTCGGGTTCAAGTTCTTGTTCGTCATCGGATCAGCCGTAACCATAGTCGGTGCTGTAGCTGCCGTAGCGCGCGGTGGCTCGGCGTCCGCGCGGTGGTGCCTTGTTCAGCAACAGGCTGATCGCCGGGTCGCAGTTCTCCAGTGCGGCGAGCGACGAGCGCACCGCCGCGCGCGGTGTCCGGCCGCGCTCCACGACGAGCACGACCTGGCCGACGTGGCTGGCCATCACCCGCGACTCGGTGGTCGCCAGCAGCGGCGGTGCGTCGAAGACCAGCATGCAGTCGGAGAACCGACTGGCCAGCGAATACACCAGGCGTTTCATGTCGGCGCTCGCCAGCAGCTCGGTGGCGCGGTTGTGACGGGTGCCGGCCAGCATGATCGACAGCCCCGGGATATTGGTCGGATGAACCAGGGTCGCCGGATCGAGATCGGGGTCGAACAGCGCATCCATCAGACCTGCAGCCTCGGGCAGGCCGAGACGGCTGTGGACTGCTGGCCGCGCGACGTCGGCATCGATCAGCAGGACGCCGAGGTCGCGCTCTGCGGCCATCGACAACGCCAGATTGATCGCGCAGTAGGTCTTGCCTTCGCCGGGCAGCGAACTGGTGACCATCACCCGCCGGCCGTTGGCGATCTTGCGTCCCCTGGCTCCGGTGGCGTTCAGGATCAGCGGGCGCTTGATGATCCGGAACTCGCCTTCGAGCTGGTTCGCTGGCGTGCCCGGCACGAGCAGTGACTGGGCGGCCAGCACCCGGCTGTCGATGGCGAGCACCGGGCCGAGCGCGAGCTGTTGGCGTTCAGCCCGACGAGGCCCGCGGCCAGCAGTCGGCAGGTCGTCGATGGCCTCGGCAAACGCGTCGGCCTCGGCCCGATGCGGAAGCGACCTGGGCAACAGCAGGGCTGCGCGTTCGATGAGGCTCATGATGCTGCAGGATCCTTCACGGTGGCCTGTCGGGAATCGGTGATGCGGTCAGCGGCCGAGCATCGCACTGATCTGCGCCTTGACCGGCCCGACGGCTGCGGGACGGATGGCGACGAAGGCGATCATCAGCAGGAACACCGCGAGGTACGCGACCATCGATGTCGAGAACGTCACGCTGCCCATCCGGCGCTGTCGTCGCAACCCAGGAGTCGACACCATCGACACGGTGCCGAGCAGCGGCAGGTCGAACGCGGTCGACAGTTCGTTGGTCGACTGGAACGACGGGGTGATCTGGTAGCGCAGGAAGGCGAACCCGATGCCGGCGCCGATCGATGCGAGCAGCGCCGCACCGAGCAGCAGGAACCGGTTCGGCGACACCGGCGCGTTCGACACCCGCGGCGGATCGATGACCCTGTACTGGTTCATGCCGGCCGACGATTCCATGTCGTTGGACATGCTGGCCGACTCGCGCCGGGCAAGCAGCTGCTCGTAGTTCTTCTTGTTGATCTCGTAGTCGCGGTTC
Organism: Burkholderiaceae bacterium; assembly: GCA_040510055.1. GTDB lineage: Bacteria > Pseudomonadota > Gammaproteobacteria > Burkholderiales > Burkholderiaceae_E > Lautropia. Next base: position 5,386 of record JBEVJQ010000136.1, read on the forward strand.
AGCTGCACCAGCTCGGCCTCGACCTTCGGCACGGTCTGCGCCGAGCGCTCGATCGATCCGAGCTTGGCCTGGGCACTGGCGACTCGCGCACGAAGCGCCGCGACCCGCGCCTCGGTCTCGGCGAGCGATGCCCGGATCACGCTGTAGGCACTGCTGGTACCGACGCCGGGCGTCGGCACCAGACTGTCGCTGGGGCCGCGCTTGGCGTCGGCTTCGAGTTCGGTGCGCTTCAGCGCCTCGAGCCGTTCGATGGACGCGGTGACCGACATCACGTCGGGGTGCGCGCTGGTGAACCGGATCCGCAGATCGTCGAGGCGCTTGCGCGCATCCTGCAGCCGGATATCGGTCTCGGTGATCCGCGGTGCGGGAGGTGGCTGGATGGTCGCGGCCGGTACGGCGGCCTCCATCGCCAACTCGCGCTTGAGCGCATCACGCGAGCCCTCGGCCTGGCGCAGCTCGCCGCGCGCGGCTTCCAGGTCGAGCCGCGCCTCTGCCGCCCGTCCGACGAAATCCTGTGCCGCAGCGCCCGGCATCGTGCCGAGATGACGGATCTTGAAGTCCTTGAGCGCGTCCTCGGCCTCGGCTAGCCGCTTCTCGTAGATGTCGATCTGCTCCTCGATGAACTTGCGCGCCTGCTCCGAATCGCGGCGCTTGCTGCCGAGGTTGGCTTCGACGAAAACAGTGACCAGTGCCTCGACGACCCGCAGCGCGAGCTTCGGATCGCCGTCGCGAAACGACAGTGCGTAAAGATTGACACCGCCGGCGGCGTTCAACAGCACCCGCCGCCCGAGATCGTCGACCAGCCGTTCGCGCGCCTGTACGGTGTCTGCGGGCCGGTCGAAGCCCGACAGCAGCGCGACGCGATCGACGTTCGGACGGCTCATCAGCGTGCGCGACATGATCCGCATCTGTTCGTGCATATCCGGCTGGATCGCGAGACCGGACATCAGCGGCTTGAGGATCGACTGCGAATCGACCTGGATCCGGGCCGCGGCTTCGTAGCGATCGGGCAGCGCGAAGATGGCGACTGCCGCGCCGAGCCCCACCAGCGCGCCGGTGAACAGCGCGCCCCAGCGGTGGCGCCACATCCCGGCGCGCAATGAGTGGATCAGTTCGAGGAGATCGTTCATCGCGGCTTCCTCAGAACCAGCTGTCCGGGATCATGATCACGTCGCCCGGAAGGATGTCGACGTTGGCGCTGGCATCACCGCCCTTCAGCAGGTCGTGCAGGCGGACCCGGTACTGCTTGTTGTTCTCCGCGCCGCGGATCAGCGTCGCCCGGTTGCCGGCCGCAAAGTCGGTGATGCCGCCGACGGCGATCATCACGTCGAGCAGCGTCATCCGCTGCCGGTACGGCAGTGCCGCCGGCTTGACCGCCTGGCCGATCACCTTGACCTGGTCGTTGACGCCGCCGACGAACTTCAGGACCGTTACCGTAACCGACGGGTTGTTGACATACTTCTTCAGACCTTCCTCGAGATCGCGCGCGAGTTGCGATGGCGTCTTGCCGATCGCCGGCAAGTCCTCCATCAGTGCGGCGCTGATCTTGCCGTCGGGCCGTATCGGCACCGGGCCGGAGAGCTCCGGGTTGCGCCAGACCACGATGTTGAGTTCGTCGCCAGGCCCGAGCCGGTACTCATAGGCGGACTGCGCCGCGGTCCGGGGAGCGAGCGGCGGAGAAGTGCCGCACGCCGACAGCAGCGAGAGAGTGACGGCAACCGTCGCTACTGCCCGGATCGAATGGCTATTCATGGGATCGAGATCACTCGTGGTCGTTACGATGGAATCCTGCGGACCGCCGATCGCGAACCGTTCGGATCGACGGGGCAAGGGCGCTGTTAGCTTTTTCAACTTCGCGCTTCAGGGTCTCTGACTACAAGCTGCAGCCTCTGTGGAACCGAAGCACTCGACTGCCGCTTTGCTGATCATCGACGATGCTGCACGCGCTTGCATCTATGGTCTCTACGGACTTTCCCTTGCGCATCGCTCAATTTGGCGACGTCGTCATCTGCGTTGTGCATCGCTTCAATTCACGCTGACCAAATGCTGACGTTGGTTCGTTGATCGCGCGCTTTCTCGAAGAAGACCAATACCGATCGTCGCGCCGCGCGGCTCGCTCTTCTCTGATTAATTCAGCGTCGCTGCGCGACGCCGGTGAGCATTCGCGCGACATGCGACTTGGAGACGTGAGCGATCGCCGACGGTCACCGATCGTCAACGACGGACGTCGTTGATCGAACCGGCCGGCTAAGCCGGGACGCGATACCAGCCGGTGATGGCCGAGACGACTTCGGCCTGGTGCCGACGATCGCTGAGCATGTGGTCGGCGTCGGGCAGCCGCAG
>JBEVJQ010000137.1:0-6355 GCA_040510055.1 Burkholderiaceae bacterium
GCCAGGTCGACGTGGCCGCCGATCACGTCGGTGGCGATCTGCGCGCCACCCTTGTAGGGGACGTGCGCGATGTCGATGCCGGCGCGCTCCTTGATGATCTCCATCGTCAGGTGCAGGACGGTGCCGACGCCGGAAGTGGCATAGCCGAGCTTGCCCGGCTGCTTCTTCGCGAGCGCGATCAGTTCGCCCATGTTGCTCGCCGGAAAGTCCGGGCGGGCAACGATCACCATCGGTGCCATCGTCGTGGCCGCGACCGGCACGAGATCAGCGGCCGGATCGAATCGGACCGCCGCGGGGTTCACGGCCCGTGCGATCGCGATCGGCCCTTCGAATCCCATCAGCAAGGTATGACCGTCCGGCGTCGACTGAACGACGCGGCTGGCACCGATGACGCCCCCGGCTCCCGGCACGTTGTCGACGATTACCGACTGCTCCAGCCGGGCGCCGAGCTTGTCGGCGATTAGCCGCGCCGTGGTATCGACATTGCCCCCCGCGGTGAACGGCACGACGATCGTGATCGGCCTTCCGGCGGGCCACTGTCCCTGGGCGCGCACCGGCTCGAGCATCGCCGCCCCCAGCGCCGCGCCACAACCGGTGATCGCGCGCAGCACGGTCCTGCGCGGCGCGCCCAGGGCTCCTGGTCGGGCGCCGTCGATGGGATCCGCCCTGCCTCGTGCTCGTTTCATGATGACCGTGGTCCGTCGATCGGATGGCATGTCGCCGATTCCGGCACTTCGCCCCCAGCTGCCACGGCCCCTGCTGCCGAGGCCTGCGCCCATATCTCCGGATCCGGGGCGTCGGCGTCGAACTCGGCCAGCCATTGTTCGCGCCAGCGGCGTCGCTGGCCATCGTCGATCCAGGCCGCATCGAGGCCATTGACGACGAACGATCGCAGGTCGTCGCGGCCGAAGCCGAAATCGCGAACCATCATCGTCCAGGCGCCGGTCGGGGTGACCTGATGCAAGGTCGGGTCGTCGGTATTCGGATGAATCCGAAGCCCCAGGCCCGGCATCCGGCGGATCGGGTGGTCCAGTGCCCAGCGCTCGGGCGGCAGCGTCCGCAGATAGTAGGAGTTGGTCGGCACGACCGTGAATACGATGCCGGCGTCGGCGCAGTGCCGGGCGAACGCCGGCTCGTCGACCGTCGTGTAGCCGTGGTCGATCCGGTCGACACCCAGGACGTCGATCGCGGTGCGGACATTCGTCCAGGGCGTCCCGAATTCGCCGGCATGTGCCGTCGCCTTCAGGCCGGACCGCCGGGCAAGTCGATAGGCCTCGACGAACAACTCGGGTGGACGATCGGTTTCGCGATAGTCGATGCCGATCCCAGGAACGTCATCGTGGCGGTGGGCGACGACCCACTGCACCATCTCGAGTGCCGCGCGCGGACTGGCTTCGCGGTCGATCGCCGGAATCAGTCGTCCGACGATTCCGTGATCGCGGGCCGCATCGGCGATTCCGCGAACGATCGCGGCCTGGGCGCTGGCGTAGTCGATCCCCGAGTCCCGCGCGGTCCCGGTCGGATTCCAGAAGAACTCGGCGTAGCGGACGTCATGAGTGGCGGCATCGGCGAGGTACTCGACCGTCAGCCGATGAAGATCGTCGGCCTCGCGGATCAGGTCGCGATCGAGCGCCCGCAGCACGCGCAGCACGCCGACCGGCTTCTCGCCGCGGGTATAGAACGCCGCGATCTCGTCGCGCCCGACGGGCCATCCGGCGCGACGCGACAGGTCTTCGAGGGTCTCGCGGCGCACCGAGCCGAACAGGTGGCAATGGAGTTCGGCCTTCGGCAGTCGCCGAAGGAAACGCGTCAACGCCGCCAGGGCCTCGGTCGGCGCGACGCTCGCGACGACGTCGTCTTCGGCCCGCGCGGCGATCGGTGCCTCGGGCGTCGGATCGGTCGATCCGCTGGACAGGTCCGTCGCGGAGACGGACGGCGACCGCTGACGCCGCCCGTCGCCGGTGTCATGCCCGACGGGCACTGCGACTCGCGGATGGACCATGGCAGCAGCAGACTTCCCCTGGCTCGACAAGACTTCCCCTGGCTCGACAAGACTTCCCTGGGTCGACAAGACTTCCGTGCGATCGACTACGACGATCATATCGCGCGCGCTGCTGCCGACCGGGCGGGCGAGCTGCCGACCGGGCCGGCGCGCGAGCTGCCGACGGCGCCGCGCGACCTGCCCCACCACGTCCGGAACGCCAGGACCGCCGCGTATACTTGCGCCCACTTCGCGCCTGGCAGGGAACACCGATGAGCATTCGCGATCGCAACCCATCGACACCGCGGGGCGTCGACCGGCGCTGGTCGCTCCCGGCTGCAGCCGTGGTCGGTTCCGCCCTGATCCTACTCGGCGGCTGTGCCGGCGTCTCGGATCCGACCGGACTGATCGGCGGCAAATCGGCATCGGCCCCCGCTCCCGACGCCCGGGCGCCGCTGCCCGATCGCGCTGCCGAAACCGGCCCGGCGTCGGCCACGGCGGTGGTCGAGGAGTCGTTCACCCTCGAGGGCGCGATCCTGCCCGTCGCCCGCGGCCAGTCGCGCGTCGAGACGCGCCCCGACATGCGTCGCACCGATTCATCGGTCACCTTCGACAACTGGTTGATGCGCCAGTTCGCGCCCGACGGCCGGACATCGGATATCGTCCGCGTCGATCGCGGCCTGGTCTGGAACCTCGTGCCGGCCAAGCGCGAGTACATCGAGTGCCCGATCACCGGTTGCGCGACGGCCTCGACCCGCCCTGGCGAACCGCAACGGCCCGATCAGCCCAAGAAGCAAGCGGAACCGACTTGTCCGGTCACGCTGAAGGCCAACGACCTCAAGGTCGACGCGACCGGCGAGCGCAGGACAGTCAACGGCTTCGCCACCGAGCGGTTCCGGATCGACTGGTTGGTCGAACTGGCCGACAACGCTGGTCGCTCGAATGCCAACCGCGTCCAGCTCGATCTCTGGACGACGCCCGAGACCGGTCCGATCAAGGACGTCCAGGCGATCAACGACGGCTTTCAGCGGCGCTACGCGAGCGCGCTCACCCGCGGCGACACTCCGGTCGGTCGCTATCTGCCGCAGAACGTCGCCACCGCGATGGCTTCTCTGATGCGCAATATCGACGGCAAGGACCAACGAACCATCGCGCGCTGGACGTCCGAGCTGAAGAAGATTCGCGGCTACCCGATCGCCACGACGATGAACTGGACGGCCGACGGGGTGATCTGCAGCGACTCGGCCGCCGGTGGCTCGCCGCAGGCGACAGCCGCCGGAATCGGCGGCATGTTGAGCGGGATACTGGGCGGACGCAAGGCCGACGGGGCGCCGGCGCCACTGATCACCTTCAGCCACGAAGTCCGGACCGTCGCGGTCAAGCCGGTAGCCGACACGGTCTTCACGCCGCCGGCCGACTACCGCAAGACCAATTGATGCTCGTCCGATCCGCGTTCCACCGGATCCTCGCGCCGGGTGTCCAGCGATCAGGCGATCGTTCCTCCCGCGATGGGCGATCGTTCCATCCCGCGATCAGGTGATCGTGCCGCCGCGGGTTTCGACGTAGACCGCATACAGCGACTGGCTTCCGGTCATGAACAGGCGATTGCGCTTGGTGCCGCAGGCCTCCTTCAAACGGTTGCCCTCGTACTCCATCAGGCTGCCGTAGCCCGGATCGGTGAAGAACAGCGCGCCGTCGGACGTCACGGCGCCGTCGTTCGGAGCGTTGAGCTCCTTGCCGTCGCTGGCCGCCTCGTCCATCACCGTGATCGTGCCGTTGGGCTCGTAGCGGATCACCTTGCGTGAGCCGTGGCAGAACGAGATCTGGCGGCCCTGGAAATCGAAGGTGTTGCCGTTGCAGTTGTAGGACGGGAAGCGGAAGCGGCGACCAACGTGGCCATCCTCTTCCGACCAACGCAGGATCTCGTTGTTTCGGGATATCGCTGGGCCAACCTGTCGGAACCGTCCAGCCTGCTGGTTCTCGACGGTGACATCCAGGAGTTGCAACGGTTGGACCCTTTTCATTTTGTGCTTTCCTCTCCTCCGGTCGAACGGGATGGCGCCCGTGCACCCGGCCGCCGCCCCGTCCTCCCGTTGGCCGGGGGCGAGAGCCCGGAGTGTTCGAGCCCGTCGGACAAATTGCAAGGCCGGATTGGGACGCGCGGCACGAAGCGGGTTCGAGCTTGCCCCGATTCGTCCCGCCCGGTCCGTGCCGCGCCAGGCGGGACTGATGGGACAATTGGGTAACCGTTGCGCCCGTCGGCCGAATATCGCGGCGCCAGACGCGCACCGCCACGAAAGGAGCCGAGATGCTGAACTGGACCGACGTCCTGCAACGCGCCCGCGGGGGCAACCCGGAACCGCCACGAAAAGTGACGCGGATCGACGCCGAATGGCGCGCGCAACTGTCTCCCGATGCCTACCAGGTGACCCGCAAGGCAGCCACCGAACGGCCCTTCAGTTCGGAAATGTGCAGCCTGTTCGAGCCCGGTCGCTACGGTTGCGTCTGCTGCGGAACGCTGCTGTTCGACGCGTCGCAGAAGTTCGAGTCGGGTACCGGATGGCCCTCGTTCACGCAGCCGGTCGATCCCGATGTCGTTGCCTACCGTGCCGACGAAAGTCACGGCATGATCCGGGTCGAGGCGATCTGCAACGTCTGCGATGCCCACCTCGGACACGTGTTCGAGGACGGGCCGCCGCCATCGGGCCTGCGCTACTGCATGAACGCGCTTGCCCTCGAGAAGCGGCCCGCCGGCGACTGAACAGAGCCGACGATCGACCGATGACTGTGCTCATCGGCACGGCCTCGTGGGCCGACAAGACCCTGATCGATTCCGGTCGGTTCTATCCGCCCGAGGCGCGAACGGCCGAGGCGCGGCTGCGCTTCTATTCGTCGCAGTTTCCGCTGGTCGAGGTCGATTCGAGTTACTACGCAGTACCGTCCGCGACCACCGCCCGGCTGTGGGCCGAGCGGACACCCGACGACTTCGTCTTCAACGTCAAGGCGTTCAGGATGTTCACCGGCCATCCGACGCAGCCCAGGGTGCTCGACCGCGACCTGCGCGCCGCGCTCGGCGAGCCCGACGCGCGCCGCCTCTACTACCGCGACCTGCCGACCGAGATCCGCGACGAACTCTGGCGCCGCTTCGTCGCGGCGCTGGTGCCCCTGGCCAAGGTGCACAAACTCGGGATGGTCCATTTCCAGTTCCCGCCCTGGATCACCAATCGCCGTGAAGGGCGTGAACACGTCGCGCACTGCATCGAGCAGATGAGCGGCCACGTGACGAGCGTCGAGTTTCGCCACGAATCATGGTTCGCCGAGCGCAGCCGCGAGAAGACCCTGGCGATGCTGCTCGAGCTCGGTGCCGTCCACACCGTCGTCGACGGGCCGCAGGGCTTTGCCAACAGCGTCCCGTTCATCGCCGCGATCACCCGACCCGACCATGCACTGGTCCGGCTCCACGGTCGCAATGCCGGCACCTATGCGGCCGAGGGCACGACTGCGGCCGAGCGATTCGACTATCTCTACGACGAGGCCGAACTCAGCGGGCTGGCCGACGGGATCGCGGAGCTCGCCCGCCAGGCGGCATTCACCCACGTCGTCTTCAACAACTGCAACGAGGATCAGGGCCAGCGCAACGCCCGGCAGTTGACGCGATTGCTGGCGCGGCGACGCGACGCGGACGCGCTCGACGTCGTGACGGGCGCCGCAGTGAGCGACTGAACCGCGGTTCGCTCAGGTCAGCCGTCGGTAGGAACTGAGGTGACGCAGCGCCCGGCGACGATCGCCGGCGAGTTCGTGCAGACGGGCCAGGTTGTAGTGCGCATCGGCCAGCGAAGGGTCGACACGCAAGCTCGCCTCGTAGCTGGCGATGGCCTCCCGCTGGCGGCCGAGGTCCTCGAGCGCGACCCCGCGGTTGAAATGCAGCAGCGCCACGTCGGGGCGATGGCGCAGGCCCTGATCGAGCACGGCCATCGCCGCGGCGAAGCGACCACTGTCGCAGAGCAGCGCGCTCAGATTCAGGATGGCATCGGCCAGCGTCGGATCACGTTCGATCGCGCGCCGGTAACCGCGCTCGGCCGCCGAGCGGTCGTTGTCCTCGGCCGCCTCGGCGGCGAGGAAGGTTTCGATCGCATCGATGTCGGCCGCCGGACGATCGACGCGGTCGCGTCGCGCTGTCGTCTGGCCCCGGGCGTCGCGTGTCCGACCCGACGGCGGCGCTCCCCGGAACGCGGGTGTCGACTGCGTGCTGGCACCGCCACCGGCCAGCGTCGTGACCGCCGACGGCGGCACGTCCAGGCCGAGATCGAGGTCGATCAGCAATTGCCCGGTTTCGGCGTCCCAGGTCTCCCGGCGTCGGCGCACGGCGACCTG
>JBEVJQ010000138.1:0-2925 GCA_040510055.1 Burkholderiaceae bacterium
CCGGTCCCCGAGGCCGGATAGATGACGACCGGGTGGCGGGTGCGGAACACGTCGCGGATGCCGTCGAGTACCTCGCGGCCGAGCACGGCGAACTCCGGACCGCGATGATCGATCGTCGGCAGGCTGATGGCGCGCAGGATCCGGTCGGGGACGGGGCTGGGGCCGGGAATCTGGAGGAAATGGCGCCCGCTGGCGTGAAAGTCGAGCTTCAGCATTTGAGGACTCCGCAGTCGGTGCATTGAATGATAGTCAGCCCCGTTGCAAAATGATTCCATATGGATTCCAACCACGCACCGCTCGGCACGGTCGGTCCGCCGACCGAGGTCTCGAATCTGCTCGCCGAGCGCCTGCGCCGCGAGACCGCCGCCGAGGTCCGGTTCGACGACGCCACGCGTGGCCGTTATGCCACCGATGCCTCGATCTACCAGATCATGCCGGTCGGCGTCATGGTCCCGAAGACGTTCGATGACGTGGTCACCGCAGTGGCCATCGCCCGCGAGCTGAGGGTGCCGGTCCTGCCGCGCGGTGCCGGCAGCAGCCAGTGCGGCCAGACCACCGGTGCGGCGCTCGTCGTCGACTGTACCCGGCACCTGCGCGAGGTGATCGCCGTCGATCGCGAGGCCCAGACCGCCACCGTCGAGCCCGGGCTCGTGCTCGATGCCCTCAATGCCCGGCTCAAGCCGCTGGGACTCTGGTTCCCGGTCGACGTATCGACCAGCGCCCAGGCGACGCTCGGTGGCATGGCAGGCAACAATTCCTGTGGCTCGCGCTCGATCGCCTACGGCAACATGGTCCACAACGTGCTCGGCGCGAAGATGCTGCTGGCCGATGGCGAGACGGTCGATTTCGGACCGGTCCCGCGCCACGCCGCCGAACGCGGGTCGAGTCACGGCCTGTCGGCGCGGACCGCGGCCATCGCCGATTTCGTCCGCGACCTGGCGCACAGCCACGCCGATTCGATCCGGGCCAAATGGCCGACGGTGCTGCGCCGCGTCGCCGGCTACAACCTCGATCTGTTCGACGCCCGCAGCGAGCGCCCCTACACCACCGATGGCAGCGTCAACCTCGCGCACCTGCTGATCGGGGCCGAGGGGACGCTGGGCTTCACCCGCGAGCTGAGGCTCAAGCTCGCGCCGTTGCCCAAGGCCAAGGTGCTGGGCGTGGTCAACTTCACCACATTCCGGCGCGCGATGGAGGCGCCGCGACACATCGTCGGGCTCGACCCAGCGGCCGTCGAACTGGTCGACCGGACGATGATCGGCCTGGCGCTCGAGAACCCGGCGTTCGCACCGACGATGCGACAGGCGCTGATCGGCGACCCGGCGGCGATCCTGCTGGTCGAATTCGCCGGCGACGATCGCGGCGAGCTGCTGGCGCGACTCGACCGGCTGGTCGACCTGATGAGCGTCCTCGGCGAACCCGGCTCGGTGGTCCCGATGCCCGACGAGCGCGCCCAGAAGGCGCTGTGGGAAGTCCGCAAGGCCGGCCTCAACATCATGATGAGCGCCAAGGGCGACGGCAAGCCGGTGAGCTTCATCGAGGACTGCGCCGTCCCGCTCGAGCACCTGGCCGATTACACCGACCGGCTGACCGAGGTATTCGCCCGTCACGGGACGCGCGGGACCTGGTACGCGCACGCGTCCGTCGGTACCTTGCACGTGCGGCCGATCCTCGACATGCGCGCGGCCGGCACGGCCGGCGGCGCCTACAAGATGCGGCAGATCGCCGCCGAGGCCGCGGCGATGGTCCGCGAATACCGCGGCGCGTTCAGCGGCGAGCACGGCGACGGCCTCTGTCGCGGCGAATGGATCGCCTGGCAATTCGGACCGGCGATCACGGAGGCCTTCCGCCAGATCAAGCAGCACTTCGACCCGGACAACGTCTTCAACCCCGGCAAGATCATCGATCCGCCGAAGATGGACGACGTCCGGCTGTTCCGGTTCGCGCCGCCGGAGGCGCCCAGGCCCTATCGCCGGATCACGCTGAAGCCCGTGCTCGACTGGTCGGCGTGGAACGTCGACGCCAACCCCGTGACCGAGCGGATCACGGCGCCGGGCAGCGGTGGCGACACCACCGGTGGCTTCGCCAAGGCCGTGGAGATGTGCAACAACAACGGCCATTGCCGGCAGTTCGATGCCGGCACGATGTGCCCGAGCTTTCGCGTGACGCGCGACGAGCAGCACCTGACGCGCGGCCGGGCCAACACGCTGCGGCTGGCACTGTCCGGTCAACTGGGCGCCGACGCGCTCACCGGGGACGCGGTTCGCGAAGCAATGGAGCTTTGCGTCGGCTGCAAGGGCTGCCGGCGCGAATGCCCGACCGGCGTCGACATGGCGAAGATGAAGGTCGAGTTCCTCGCCCACTTCCATGCGCGGCACGGATGGTCGGCACGCGACCGCCTGATCGCGAGCCTGCCGGACCTGGCGCGCACGATGAGTCGGATGCCGTGGCTCGCGAACCTGCGCGATGCCGTTCCGGGGTTGCCGGGACTGGCCGAGCGCCTGTTCGGCATCAGCGCACGCCGCTCGCTTCCGACCTGGCGCAGCGACACGTTCTGGCGCGCGGCGCCAACGCTGGGCGCGCTGGGGATCGGGCCGGGCAGCACGGCCGCGGCGATCGAGTCGTTTCACCGCGACGGCAAGGTCGTGGCGCTGTTCATCGACACCTTCAACGGCTGGTTCGAGACCGAGAACGCGACTGCGGCGGCGCGTGTCCTCCAGGCAGCCGGCTACCGGATCGTGATCGTCGCCCGCGGCGACGGGACGCCGCACTGCTGCGGCCGGACCGCACTCGCGACCGGCCAGGTCGACCGCGCGCGGGCGCGTCTAGGCGCGCTGATCGGCGACCTCGCGCCGCTCGCCGCGGCGGGCATCGCCATCGTCGGGCTCGAGCCGTCGTGCCTGCTGTCCTTGCGCGACGAAGCGC
>JBEVJQ010000139.1:0-3071 GCA_040510055.1 Burkholderiaceae bacterium
GCGCGCGACAGCCAGGCGCGGCCCATTGCCGTGGCCAGCATCGGCATCGGCGCGCCGCTGTCGGGCGGCAGCAGCCGGCCATCGGTTTGCCATGCAGTCTCGACGTAGATCATGCCCGAGTCGTGGCGCAACCCCAAGGAGATGGCCCCGCCGATGCGGTCGGACAAGGAAATCATCGCCGGCCGCGCGAGGCCGCGGACCGACAGGCTCGACAACATGGGATAGGCAGCCGACAGGATCGCGGGCCCGAGGCGGTAGCGCGCCGTCTGCGGGTCCTGGTTCAGGTAGCCCTCGGTCCGCAGCGTGTGCGTCAGGCGGACCACCGTCTGCGGCGACAGGCCGAGGCGGCGCGCCAATTCGCGGTTGCCGACCTCGCGCTCGACCGGCCGGAATGCGAGCAGCAGATCGATCCCCCGCGCGAGGGTTCGAGCGAAGTTCCGGTCGGCCCAATCGCCGTCGCGTCGACCGCGCCGGGATTCGGCGGCGACGGCGGCCTCGGCCGGCCAGGCGCTCGGATCCTCCGATAGGTCCTCGCCACGCGCCTCGAGCTGCCGCGCCAGGGCCAGCAGCCGCGGCCCGATCCGGCGGACCAGGTCGTCGCCGCGCAGGCGGCGCGCCGCGAGCCCGCAGTTGAGGACCAGCCGATCGCCGTTCGGAGACAAGGCTAGTGGGACGGCGACGGCGTCGATGTCCGGTTGCCAGTCACCGCGCGAGAGCGTGAAACCGTGGCGCTCGAGGTCGGCGCGCGCCGACGCCAGGCTCGTCGCCCAGCGCCGGTAGTGGGCCGGCGCCGCGGCACGGATCGCGGCCATCGTCCGGTCGCGGTCGCCGGCGGCGGCGCTGACCAGCCAGGCCCTCCCCATGGCGCTCTGCAGCATCGGGACCGGCGCGCCGATGTCGGGCTGGAATGCCACCGGGTCGTTGCCACGGAGGGTCTCGACGTAGACCATCCGCATCCGATCGGCGATCCCGAGCGAGATCGTCGCTCCCAGTTCGTCCGACAGCTGCTTCATCGGCAGCCGCGCGCGGCGCCGGACGCCGAGGTTCACCAGCAATGGATAGGCGATCGTCAGCGCCGTCGGTCCGAGCCGATAGCGACGGGTCTGCGGATCGAAAGTGACCAGGCCACGCGTGGCCAGCGTCGTCGTCAACCGCGAGACCGACGGGCGCGAGAGTCCGCTGCGCCGGGCCAGGTCGGCGTTGCTGACCCCCTGCGGCTCGGCCGTGAAGGCCTCGAGCAGACGCAGTCCGTTGCTCAGGCTGGTCGCGAGGCGCGGATCGGTCACGTGTTCAAGATAGCAAAACAACCGTTGGAGGCGGGGGCCTCGCGAACTACGCTGCAGTCATCCCCGGTCGACCGACGCCGCAAGGCGCGATGGTCCGGGAACCGAGCAACGGGCATCCCAGAGGAGATATCCATGCCGAAGCGGCGTCTTGCCGTCCTCGCCGTCGCCGTCGCGTTGATCGCGCCGTCGTCGTACGTGCCAGTGTCGTTCGCCCAGGACGGCTATCCGAGCCGGCCGATCCGGATGATCGTCCCGTTCCCGCCAGGCGGCTCGACCGACGTCCTCGGGCGGATCGTCGCCGAGGAATTGCGGGCCGCCTTCGGCCAGCCCGTGGTGGTCGAGAACAAGCCCGGTGCCGGCGGCAACATCGGCGGCGAGCTGGCGGCCAAGTCACCACCCGACGGCCATACGCTGCTGATGGCTGCGGCCGGGCCGACGGTCATCAATCCCAGCCTCTATGCGCGGATGCCATACGACCCGGCGAGAGACCTGGCGCCGGTCTCGCTGCTGGTCAACGACCACAACGTGATGGCGGTCCATCCGGCGGTGCCGGCGAAGACGGTCGCCGAGTTCATCGACTGGGCCAACGCCAACCCGGGCAGGGTGACATTCGGATCGCCGGGCAACGGGACGCCTGCACATCTGGGCGGCGAGCTGTTCAACCAGATGGCCGGCACGTCGATGACTCACGTTCCCTACAAGGGCAGCGGCCCGGCGGTGACCGACCTCATGGCCGGCCAGATCTCGGTGATGATCGACAACATGCCGGCGCTGCTGCCGCACGCCCAGTCGGGCAGATTGCGTGCGCTCGCCGTAGCCAGCGAGGCGCGGGCCAGTGGCGCCCCGGACATCCCCACGGTCGCCGAATCGGGATTGCCCGGGTTCACCGTCACCGCCTGGAAGGGGCTGATGGTCCCGGCGGGGACCCCGGCACCGATCATCGCGAAGCTCAACGAGGCGCTGAAGGCCATCGTCGCCAAGCCGGCGATACGGCAGAAGCTGGTCGAGATGGGCGCCGAGCCGGTCGCGAGCTCGCCGCAGGCGTTCGCCGACCTGATCGCCCGCGAGACGAAGTCATGGGCCGCGCTGGTCAAGAGCACCGGCGCCCGGATCGATTGAGGCGATGATGAACGATTCGAACCACTCTTCCACCCGCATCCCGGGCACCGGCGACGGCGCGCTCGCTGGCCCGGTCGCTACGACGATCGCTGGCCCGGTCGATAGCCCGCTCGCTGCGACGGTCGCCGGCCCGGTCGATAGCCCGCTCAGTGCGACGCTCGCTGGCCCGCTCGCTGCGACGGTCGCCGGCCCAGCCGCCGGCCCGCTCGCCGGCCTGCGGATTCTCGACATGGCGACCGTCGTCGCCGCGCCGTTCGCCGCGGCGCTGTGCGCCGATGCCGGGGCCGACGTCGTCAAGATCGAGCTCCCCGCCGGTAACGACCCGCTGCGCGGGCTCGCGCCGGTCGAGCCCGACCACGCGCTTTACTGGAAGGTGCTCAATCGCGGCAAGCGCGGCATATCGCTCGACGTTCGCAAGCCCGAGGGGCGCGCGTTGTTCCTCGACCTGATCGAACACTTCGACGTCCTGGTCGAGAACTTCCGGCCCGGGACGCTCGACCGCTGGGGTCTCGACCTGGCGACCTTGCACGCGCGCAACCCGCGATTGTCGGTGCTGCGCCTGACCGGCTTCGGCCAAACCGGTCCGTACGCGAATCGGCCCGGCTTCGCGCGGATCTTCGAAGCGATGGGCGGACTCGCCCATCTCACCGGCGAGGCCGGCCGCGA
>JBEVJQ010000140.1:0-6131 GCA_040510055.1 Burkholderiaceae bacterium
CGTCAACGCGATCCGGGTCGCGCGCCGGTCGTCAGGGCAGCGGTTGCGCTCGATCAGATCCTTCTCCGCGAGGCGGTCGAGCATTCTCGTCATCGCCCCGGCATTCATCGACAGCGTGCGCGCGAGATCGGCGGCGGTCTGGTGACTGCCGTGCGCGATTACCAGGAGCAACGGCCACTGGGCCGAAGTCACGCCGATCGTCGTCATCCGATCGTGGAGCTCCTTGCCGAGCGCGGCCACGGCCTGCTTCATCAGCCAGCCGACCGACTCCTCGCGCGAGATCGTGGCGCCCTCGTAGAAACGCAGAGGGGCGTCGGCGGGAGCGGCCGATTCGCCGCCGCCGGGCACCAGGGGGGCCGCGTCGCCGTCGGCCGGCGGGGAAGGAGACGAGACAGAGTCCGATCGAGCGCGGATTGGACGAGACATGGCGGGGAGGGCGGGGAACTTGATTGCCTAAGCGATAGCTGCCTAGGCAAATATTATCCCCGGCCCCGGCGACGGTCAACCGGGCGTCTCGTCGACGAGGGTGTAACGTTCCATCGATGACTGCAGGCACGTTCGCGATCCTGGCCACAGCGGTGCTGGCGCTGCACCTGGCCGTCGTCGCCTTCGTGGTCGTCGGGCTGGTCCTGATCGTCGTCGGTAACCGGCTGGGGTGGGCCTGGGCCAACCGGCCCGCCTGGCGCTGGGCCCACCTCGCGACGATGGTGTTCGTGGCTGCCGAGGCGTGGCTCGGGATCGTGTGCCCGCTGACGACGCTCGAGCAGTGGCTGGCGGGGCGCGGCGGTGGGACCGCCGGCGCAGAGGTCGTCCATCCGGCCGGGTTCGTGGCCACCTGGATTGAGCGGCTGCTCTACTACGACCTTCCGGCGTGGGTCTTCGTCGCCGGCTACACGCTGTTCGCACTCGCGATCGCCGCGGCGTGGATTCGTTATCCGCCCGTCCGCGGTTCTGGCCCGCCAACAGCCGCGGCCCGGACAGCCGTCCGGTTGCCCGGCGCCGCGCCGCCGAGCGCGCGCCCGCCCGGTGCCGCGCCGACGAGCGCCCGCCCGCCGCCGGACCGTGCCGACGCCGCCCGACTCGATCGGGTCGTCGACTGACCCGTGGTACGAATCGGAAGTGGTTCCGGAGCCCGCGACGGGACCGCGTCCCGGGTTCGCCACGACGCCGCGGCGGCCGCCTGGCTGCGCGTCCCTCTACTGGTCATTGGCCTGCTGTCGTCGATGGCCCAGTCGACCTTCGCAGCGGATCCGGCGTCGCTGTTGCGCAACTGGTTCGACGATCCGTTCCTGCGCCTGACCGATGGAATCGGCGATTGCCCGGTGCCGGCCGGCCCGGCGACCACCGAGGACGAACGCCGGCTCCACTCCCATTGGCGCGCCGAACGCGGGACGACCTGCTGGCTTGCCGGCGAGTGCGACCGGCCGAACGCGTTCGCGTACGATCGCGACATCGCGGCCGCGTTGCGCGCGGCCTGGCCGGCCGATGGCGAACTGGGGGCGACCTCGCTGTGGGCGACAGTCCAGGGGCGGATCGTCTACCTCGATGGCTGCGCGGTCGACCCGGCGATCGGTCCCCGGATCGAGGCGCTGGTCAGGTCACTGCCGCATGTCCAGCAGGTCGTGTCCGCGATCCGGACCGACCCGTCGGAGCGGCCGCCGTACCGGCTGGCGGCGGGCCCCTGACCCGCGGCGGCTGAGGTCGGCAGTCGGGAAGGTCAGTCGGTCGGGGCTGCTCTGGCTTCACGTGCGAGGTGGCGATGACGTTGTCGACCTGGTTACCTGATGCGCCGCGCCTGGTGGCTTTCATCGTCGCCAGTGTCGTTCTCGCCCTCACACCCGGGCCGGCGGTGCTGTATCTGGTCGCCCGGACGCTGGGCCAGGGGATGCGCGTCGGGCTGAGTTCGGTCGCCGCCGTCGCAGTGGGCAACTTCGGCAACGCACTGGCCGCGACCTTCGGACTGGCCGCGCTGTTCGCCGCGTCCTCGCTGGCCTTCACCGTCGTCAAGTACATCGGCGCCGCCTACCTGGTCTATCTCGGGATCGAGGCGCTGCGCGGCCCGGACAAAGGATCGGACAAGAACGGCATTTCCGAATCGCAAGCCGATGACGACGGGGTTGCGGGACGAGGGGCGGCAGAGGATGTGGGGCGAGGTCCGGCAACCGACTCGCCGCGAGGTCCGGCAAGAGGCCCGGCGCGACTCGCCTTTCGCGACGGCTTCCTCGTCGCGTTGCTGAATCCCAAGACGACGCTGTTCTTCGCCGCGTTCCTGCCGCAGTTCATCGACCCGGCCGGGCCGGCCGCACAGCAGAGCCTCGTCCTCGGCACGCTATTCGTCGCCGTGGCCGCGACGACCGACGTCGGTTATGTCGTCGTCACGAGCGTCGCCGGCCGACCGCTGGCCCGCCTCGGCGCCAGCATCGGCCTGGGCCGGTTCGCGACCGCTTCGGTCTACTTCGGTCTCGGCGCCTGGACTGCACTGTCCGATCGCGGCCGCCCGCAGTGATCGTCGATGATCGGCGACCGGGATCAGCTTCGATCCGCCGGATAGCGATGACGGCGAACGACGAGTTCGTCGAACCCGGTCGCCGGATCGCGCTGGCGGCTGAACTGCCAGCCGCGTGCTTCCAGCAGGAGGACTTCGGCGGTCGTCCGGATGATGCAGCCCGCGCCGACGTGACCGCCGACCACGCGACCGTCGGCGTCAGCGACCGCGGCGTGCAGATGCGCGCCGTCGGCCCCGAGCGTCCCGGCGAGGGTGAGGATCTCGACCGGTCCCGACAGCTCGAGGTAGCGGGCCTGGCCGGCAAGTCGCAGCCGCGTCTGCCCGAGACTGCCGATGCCGGAGAGGACCATGGCCGCCGACCACCTGCGCTCGACCACGTGGCGCAGCAGTTCGCTCTTCAGGTCGACGCCCGGCGGCAGCCGCAACGGCAACAGCGCCAACCCACTACTCGGGAGGCAACGAGACCCCGGCCGCGCGCGCCATCGCCCGCACCGACTCGGGCCAGTTGATGCTCCCGGGCTCGAAGCCGCTGGCGATGCCGATCAGGTGCGCATCGGCGCTGCCGACGTTGCGAAAGCCGCGCGACACGCCGGCCGGGATGCTGACCGTGTCCCACTGTTGCAGCCGCAGCGAGCGATCGCCCTCGGGACCCCAGAACACTTCCCAGTCTCCGGACAGCGCGATGAACACTTCCTGGGTCAGGTGGCTGTGCAGCGGTGCGGCCTTGCCCGGCGCGCACTGGACAATGTTCAGGTGGTACGACTCGGCGGTCAGCGGCGAGTCGGGACCGGTGCCGATGACGCGGTAGGTGGTCCGCTCGAATCCGGGAATGGTGGCGTCGACGTAGTCGTCGGTGGCGCGCAGCGCCGCGAACCGCGCCACGCGCGCCTCCATCTCCTCGACCGTCGGGTTGGCGGCCGTGATCTCCGCCCTGTCCTCGTTCATCGATCGTCCCTCCGGACCCATTCGTACGCCTGCGAGTGGCAGCGCGTGTTCATGCTCCGGTGGCGCAATTGAACATCCACTGGATCCCGAAGCGATCGGTGAGGCTGCCGAAGTACGAGCCCCAGAACATGTCCTGCAATTGCATCTCGATCCTGCCACCCTCGGCGAGGGCCTTGAACAGTCGGTCGGTCTCGGCGCGGCTGTCGGGCTCGAGGTTGATGTAGACGTTGTTGCCGGGTGCCACCTTGAAGCCCATCGACTCGGGGGCATCGGTGCCCATCAGGACGTGGCCGCCGAGGATCGGCAGCGCGACGTGCATCACCAGGTTGCGGTCGGCTTCGGCCAGCGACGGCTGTCCCGGCTGCGGGGGAACGTCGCCCATCCGGTGGATCGGCCCGTCGAACGCGGTTCCGAACACGTTGCGATAGAACTCGAACGCCTGCTCGGTCTCGCGTGCGAAGTTGAGATAAGTGCTGACTCGTGCCATCGTTCGCTCTCCTGCGGGGCCGGCCCCGTCGTCCGCATCGATCCTAGCAGGTTGCCCCGTCGGACGGCAGCCGTGAAGGCACGCCATGGACCTCCATCATCCGTTCGTCGAAAGCGTGGCGCTGCCGCTGCTGCTGTCGCTGGTTCTGACCGGAATCGCGCGTGGATTCGTCGGTGCGGCCCGTGGCGGACTCGCCGCTGTCATCGGTGTCGGGGGCGCCGTGATTGCCGCCACCACATGGATGAGTGGCCTGTCGCCCGCGCCGACCAGCACCCTGTCGCGGCTGCCATGGACTTTCGTTGCTGCAATCGTGGCCGGGTGGATCGCGGCTGTTGCCGGTCGTCGCCCTGCGGTCGGATGGTTGGTGGCGGCCGCGGTCGCGATCGCGGCCCTGGGCTGGCTCGGTGGCGTCCGCGGCGCCATCAACGGTGCGATCGGGTCGTTGTTGCTCGCGGCGCTGATGCGCGCTCCGGCCGATCGCGCCGATGCGGCGGCCGCGCTGGTGATCGCCGCGTTGGGTCTGGCCGCGGCGACAATGGGGGCCGGGTCGCTCGCGCTGTTCCAGCAGGCGCTGCTGCTGGCCGCGGCCACCGGCGGTGCGGCATTGTGGCTTTGGCCGAAGCCGCGGCTGGCGTTCGGGCCCGGCGCGACGGTCGTGGCAACCGTCTGTTTTCTGGCGACGGCGCAGGCCGCATCGCAGAGCGTGGCGATTGCGCCGTTGACGCTGGGACTGCTGGCCGCGGCGCTGCTGGCAACGATCGTCACCGGCGGGCGACACGCCGGCGCTGTCCACGGCGACCGGTGGGGTCTCGGCGTGGCCGCCCGTGCCGGTCGCGCAGCGCTGCTGCGGCCGCTGGCCACGGCTGCCATCGCCGGCATCATCGTGGCCGCGGCCGTCGGCTGGCAGTTCTATGGTGCCGCGGCCGGCCCGCCGGCGGCGACCGACGGAGCAAAGCCGGCGGCAGAGGACCCCTACCTGAAGTGACGGCGCGCCGCGCGTCGACCTCCGGCTCTCTCCGATAATCGACCCCATATCCTGACGGAGAACGTCGATGACCCGTACCCGACTCTCGCTCGCCGCGTCGCTGGCAGCCGGCTGCTACCGACCGCTGGTGGCGCTGTTACTGGCCGCCGCCACACCCGCCTGGGCCCAGTTGGCTCGCTACGAGATCGATCCCGAGCACTTCTCGGTTGGTTTCCTGGTCGAGCACATCGGCTATGCGAAGGTGCTCGGCATGTTCCGTACCGCCAAAGGCAGCTTCCAGTTCGACGAGAAGAGCGGGGCCGTGTCGGACGTGCGGATCGAGGTGGACACGACGAGCGTCTTCACCAACCACCGCAAGCGCGACGATCACCTCAAGGGACCGGACTTCCTCAATTCCGGCGAATTTCCGAGGATGGTCTTCACCGCGGGCCAGGGTAAGCGCACCGCGGACCGCGACTACACGCTCGACGGCCAGCTCGAACTGCTGGGCAAGACGCAGCCGGTAACGATGAAGGGGCGCTGGAACAAGAGCGGTCAGTACGAGATGAGCACGTTGTTCAGCAAGGCCTACGTGACCGGCGTCTCGGTCCGAGGCAGCTTCAAGCGGAGCGCCTTCGGAATGCGCTACGGCCTGGACAACGGCTGGGTCGGCGACGACGTCGAACTGATGATCGAGTTCGAGGCGCGGCGCCAGTAGCCGCCAGCGGACGAAGCCAATTGCCGGCGCGCACGCCGTCGGCCCACTCTCGGCGCGCACGCCATCGGGCGACGCGCCCCGGTCGCCGTCAGCCGCCGCGCAGCCAGCGCAGCGCCTGAGAACCCTGGCCCATCCGGCGCGCCACCTCGACGCCTTCGACCAAGACAATCCGGTGCTGCCCGGCGAATTTGCGCGCCGGCTCGCTGACCTCACCGGTCACGAGGCACCAGCAGTCGCGGACTTCGCGCCGCTCGCACGCCGCCTGCAGTTCGCGCAGCGGCTCGATCCCGAGCCTTGCCGCCTTCCAGCGCCGCGCGGCGATCACGCCGCGGCGGCCGGCCTTCACCACCTCGAAGTCGGCTCCCGGTTCGTCGATCGCCAGGACCTGGTACCCGTCGCGCTTCCAGGCTTCGGCCACGGCCCCGGCGAGTTCGGGCCAGCTCATCGCCCGGAGCCGTTCGACGGTGGCCGTGATCCGTGCTTCTCCCGGGGTGCCGAGCTGGCGCCAGCC
>JBEVJQ010000141.1:0-4260 GCA_040510055.1 Burkholderiaceae bacterium
ATCGAGATCGCCGCCGTGTTCCAGCCGCTGGCGATCAGTCCGCCGAAGTGCGATTTCCTCGCTGCCTCGGGATCGACGTGGAACGGTTGCGGGTCGTAGCGGCCGGCGAACTCTTTGACCTCCTCCTCGGTGATCAGATAATCGCCGAAGGTCCGGGATTCGCCGACGATGTAGTCCTCGAAGTAGCGTTCCTTGACCTGAACCGGCATGGCAATCTCCTGCAAGGGCATCCGTGCGTACCCAGAGGTCGTACGAATTCTGGAGCGGCGACGCTAACACATCGACTGGCTCGCCCACCGACTGACGCGGGCCCGCAGGCTACAGTTGCGCCGCAGGGGAACGCCGGTTGCTGCTCCCTGGCGATGGCGTGAAGCCGAAAACGGGCGGGAAGCGATGACGAGGATGCACGAGATCGAGTCCCCACGCTTCCGGTCCGGCTGCGATGCCCGCGTTGCCGCGGGGCGCGGATGAGTCGCCGCTTCGCCGTCCTGCTGCTGGCAACGGCCGCGCTGCTGGTCGTCGTCTACGCGCTGGCCGGCTTCTTCCTGCTGCCGTACTTGGTCGAGCGCCATGCGCCCCGGTTGGTCAGCGAGCACAGCGATGCCGAGTTGCGACTCGGCGGTGCCAAGTTCAACCCTTTCCTGTTGCGCTTCGAGGCTCGCGACCTGGACCTCGTGCGGGCGCCGGGGCAGCGGCCGCTGCTCGCCATCGAGCGGCTGTCGGTCGACCTCGACTGGGCGAGCCTGTGGACCCGGACCTGGACCGTCTCCGCACTCGCCCTGCAAGGTGTCGCCGCCGTCGTCGAGATAAGTGCCGACGGCGACCTGAACTGGGCGGTCTCGACGACCGGCCGGCCGAGCGGCGACCCTGAGCCTCTACCGAGGCTGCTGGTAAAGCACGCCATCATCACCGATGGCGGCGTCACGCTGGCCGATCTGCGCGGCGCCGCGACCGGACGCGTGGTGCTGAACGACGTCGGGGTCGCGGCTTTCGACCTGGCTACCTTCGCCCGCGACCCGGCCGGCCGCTACCAGTTCGACGCAACGCTGGCCGAAGGCGGTTCGCTGAGTGCCCAAGGGTCGGTCGAGCTCGCCCCGGTGCCGCGGTCCAGCGGCCAGCTGAAGCTGGTCGATCTGAAACTGCCCGCGATCTGGCCCCTGCTCCGCGGGCCGCTCGGTCTCGACCTCGAACCGGTGGCCGCCACGTTCGCTGCCAGTTCGCAATACGTCGCTGCCGGCGATGGCGCAGCGCCCTCGGTCGAGCTCGTCGATGCCGAGTTCCGGTTCGGCGGCGTGACGCTGCAGACCGACCCCAGTGAATCCCCTCTGCTTCGGCTCGAGAGCCTGGCCGGCAGCGGCGGCCGCTTCGATCTCGCGGCGCGCAACCTGGCGTTCGCCGACGTCAGCCTGGTCAAGGGCGCGCTGGTCGCGAACGTCGACCGCGAGGGTCGCCTCGACTGGGAGGCGATCGGCAGCGCGCCGTCCCGGCAGCAGCCGGCGCCGGCGAAGAGCCCCGACCCCGACCTGCGCTGGCACGCCCGCATCGACGCCTTGCGTATCGACGACGTCGCGCTGCACGCCACCGACCGCAGCCGGGAGCTGCCGCTGGCCCTCGAGATCGGCGCGATCGACGGCAAGACTGCAGCGACGCTCGAACTGGACGCCGGATCACCGAAGATCGGTCTGGGTGGCCTCGAGGCCCGGCTCGACCGGCTGCGGTTGAGCGCGGCGGACACCGCGACGGGATCGGGCGCCGCGCCGCTGCTTGCGTTCGACTCGCTGGCGGTGACGGGCGCCGCGGTCGACAGTCGCGAGCGCCGGATCGAAGTCGAGCAGGTCGCCGCCCGGGGCGGGCGCGTCGAAGTGCAACTGGCAGAAAGCGGTCGGTGGGGTCTGCTGCAGGCACTGCGTTCGCGCAGCCGCGAGCCGGACGCCGGCAAGGGCGGCGGCGATCCAGCACCGCCCTGGAACTACGCCATCGACACCGTGAGCGCCGACGGCGTGCAACTGGCGGTGCGCCACGGCGACTACGAGCCGGCGATCGAGTATCGCGCCGAGTTGTCGCGGGCTACGGTGCGCAACCTGTCCTCCGCGGCGGCGACGCCGATGCGATTGGACGCGCGCCTCGGCCTGGCCGACGGCGGCTCGCTCAAGGTCGACGGAACTCTCGCCCAGAGCGGCGCCAGCTTCGACGGCGAAATAGGGATCGAGCGGTTGCCCCTGCTGCCGCTGCAGCCCTTGCTGGCGCGGCACGCGCGGCTCGAATTGCGGTCGGGGCTGCTGTCGGCGCAGGCACGGGTCGCCATGCGCGCGGGCGAGCCGGCCGAGCAGCGCGCCCCGGTCTCGCTGCACGTCAGCGGCAGCGCCAGCGTGCAGTCGCTCCGGGTCGACGAGGCCGGTTCCCGTGACCGCTTCCTGTCGTGGAAGATGCTGCAGGCCCGAGAGATCGAGTTCAACACGACCCCGGGGCGCGTCGCGATCGCCGAAATCGCGCTGCAGGAACCCGGCGCCAAGCTCATCATCGCCGCCGATCGCAGCGTCAACCTGACCCAGGTCATCCGCGACGATGCCGCTGCATCCGGCAAGCGGGCGTCGGCGGGTCCGGACGCCCCGCCGCTCGAAGTGGCCATCGAGCGCGTCGCCATCGAGCACGGTGAAGTCGACTTCGCCGACTTGAGCCTGGTACTGCCGTTCTCGACCCAGGTGACGCGGCTCGAAGGCAGCGTGGTCGACGTCAACACCGGGGGCGGCGAACGGGCCCGCGTCCAGGCGACCGGCGAGATCGGAACCTTCGGTTCGGCGCGGGTCGAGGGCAGCCTGCTGCCGTTCGCGCCGAAGCAATTCCTCGACCTGGGCGTGGCGATGGA
Organism: Burkholderiaceae bacterium; assembly: GCA_040510055.1. Taxonomy (GTDB): domain Bacteria; phylum Pseudomonadota; class Gammaproteobacteria; order Burkholderiales; family Burkholderiaceae_E; genus Lautropia. The sequence goes on from JBEVJQ010000141.1 coordinate 2,867, forward strand.
CAACGTGGCCATTCCGCCGCTCTCGCCCTATACCGCGACCTTTGCCGGGCGCAAGGTCGCCGAGGGCAAGCTCTGGCTCAACCTCGAGTACCGCATCGAGGACGGCAAGCTGCTCGGCAAGAACCAGATCCGGCTGGCCGACTTCCGGCTCGGCGAACGGGTCGAGGCCCCCAACGCGCTCGACCTGCCGCTCGATCTGGCGGTGGCATTGCTCAAGGACGATCGTGGCGTCATCGAGCTGGCGGTGCCGGTCAGTGGCGACATCGGCGGGCCCTCGTTCGCTATCGGCCCGCTGGTCGGCGAGGCGATCGGCAACGTGTTGAAGCGGATCGTCTCGGCGCCGTTTCGTGCTCTCGGCCGGCTGTTCGGCGATGGCCAGGGCGAAGGCGAGAAACTGGCCAGGATCGAGTTCGCGGTCGGCAGCGACGAGCTCCTTGCGCCGCAGCGCGAAAAGCTCATGGAGGTGGGGCGTGCGATCGCCAAGCGCCCGCAGTTGCGGCTGGTAGTCAGCGGGCCGTATGCGCCCGAACGCGATGCCGAGGCGTTGCGGCGGCTCGAAGCGCGTCGCGAGCTGGCGCGGATGCTGGGCGAAGAGGTCGCGCCGGGCGAGAAGCCGGCGCTGGTCGCCTACGACAGCGAAGCCACGCGGCGTGCGCTCGAGACGCTGGTGGTCAGGTACGCCGGCCAGAAGGCGCTCGACGAGTCGCGCACGCAGGCGGAGCCGTACCCGGCGATGTTCGAGCGCATCGTCCGCAGCTACCCGCTCCCCGACGCCGCATTGAAGGTGCTCGCCTCGCGCCGAGCCGAGGTGATCCGCGACTACCTGGTCGCGGGCGCCGGCGCACCAGCCGATCGGGTGCGCACCGGGCGGCTCGAATCCGTTGCCGGCAGCGGGGACCGTGCCGTCGGCACGACCCTCGGCCTCGACGCCATCGCATCGACTCCGCAACCGCCGGCACCCGGCAGCGGCCGTTGATCCGACGGTCGCGGCAGGCGGCGGCCGCACACCAGTCGGGCCTCGGACCGCCTATCGCTCAGGCAGCGACTGCAACCTCCTCCACCTTCGCCTCCGCGACCGGCGCCGGGGTCCGGATCAGGTAGTCGAAGGCCGACAATGCGGCCTTGGCGCCGTCACCGGCCGAGATCACGATCTGCTTGAACGGGACCGTGGTCGCGTCACCGGCAGCGAAAACTCCCGGCAGGTTGGTGCGGCCGGCGCCGTCGACCTCGATCTCGCCCGAGCGCGACAGCGTCACCGTGCCCTCGAGCCACTCGGTATTCGGCACCAGCCCGATCTGGACGAAGACGCCATCGACAGCAACCGGGTTGACTTCTCCGCTTGCACGATCCTTCCAGTCGATCCCGATGACACGGTTGTCTCGGCCCCGGATCTC
>JBEVJQ010000142.1:0-5641 GCA_040510055.1 Burkholderiaceae bacterium
GGATCGTGACCGAGCTGACGAGCGCCGGGCCGTCTCGGTCGGCGGCCGAGCCCGGCCGGGTCATCGCCGTCGCTGGCGATGGCGTCGTGATAGCCTGCGGCGATCAGGCGCTGACGATCGGGGAGCTGCAGCGGCCGGGAGGGCGGCGGCTCGCGGCATCGGCCTATCTGGCTGGCCACCGGAGTGCAGTCGGTGATCGCTTCATCGCGGCCGACCGGCAGGCGCCTGCCACGAGTTGAAACCGGTGCTTGATACTGTCGTCACCGGACCGATATCCGCGACGACACCGGCCGGCGCCGTCCTCGCGCAGCGCGCGCGAGCGGTCCCGGCTTTATTCGTGGAGCGAAAATGTTCAACTGGTTGAAAACCGGCGTCCTGATGGCGGCGATCACGGCCCTGTTCGGGTTGATCGGCGCATGGATCGGTGGCCAGACCGGGATGCTGCTCGCGCTCGGCTTCGCGCTGATCAGCAATTTCTTCGCCTACTGGTTCTCCGACAAGATGGTGCTGCGCATGTACAACGCGCAGGAAGTCGACGAGTCGAGCGCGCCGCAGTTCTACGCCATGGTGCGCGGGCTGGCGCAGCGCGCCGGGTTGCCGATGCCGCGCGTCTATCTGATCAACGAAGACGCACCGAACGCGTTCGCTACTGGCCGCAACCCGGAGCACGCGGCCGTCGCCGCCACGACCGGACTGCTGCGGATCCTCAGCGCCAGTGAATTGCGCGGCGTGATGGCCCATGAGCTGGCGCATGTCAAGCACCGCGACATCCTGATCTCGACCGTCTCGGCGACGATGGCGGGCGCGATCTCGGCACTGGCGAATTTCGCGATGTTCTTCGGTGGCCGCGACGACGAAGGTCGTCCGGTCAATCCGATCGCCGGGATCGCGCTTGCGCTGCTTGCGCCCTTGGCCGGAGCGCTGATCCAGATGGCGATCTCGCGGGCCCGCGAGTTCGAGGCTGATCGGCTTGGTGCCGAGATCAGCGGCGAGCCGCGGGCGCTAGCCGGCGCGCTCGAGAAGATCCATCACTACGCGCAGGGGATCCCCCTGCCGGCGGCCCAGGCCCATCCCGAGACCGCGCAGATGATGATCATGAACCCGCTCCATGGCGGCGGCCTGCAGAACCTGTTCTCGACGCACCCGAGCACCGACGAACGAATCCGCCGATTGCTGGCAATGGCGCCGGTGCGCCAGGCGGCCTGAAGAGCCCGGCCCAACCCCGGTCGAACCGGTCGTCGCTGGCCGCGGAGTTGACCGCGGCCAGTCGGGCGTTCGGGCGCTGCCTGGCAGGCGAATATCTGGAGCGGGCCCTCGACAGTGAGTTGCGCGCCGCGACGGCCGACGAGCTTGCACCAGGGTCGCATTCCGCGGTCCGCGACATCGCCTACCGGGCGGTCCGGGATTACGGGTACGCGCGCTTCGTCGGGCTGCGACTGAACCGGCGCCCCCCGCCACCGGCCGTGGCGGCGTTGCAGGCGGTGGTGATCTCGCAACTGCGCGCCGGCGGGCGCAATGCAGCGGTGATCGTCGATCAGGCGGTGCAAGCCACGCGCTCGGCCGGCGACCCGGCGCTGCGCGCCGCCGGTGGTTTCCTCAACGCGACGTTGCGCCGCTATGTCAATGAGCGGGCGGACCTCGATGCGGCCGCCGCCGCCGATCCGCAGGCGGCGACGGGTCATCCGAGCTGGTGGCTGGACTTGTTGCGGACGGCCTACCCCGGGCGCGCGGCCGATCCAGGAGGCACGGCCGGCGCCGAGGGCAAGGTCTATCCCGAGGGCGGTGCCTCCTATCCCGAGGGCGGCGCGGCCCACCCCGTGGGCGGTACCGCCCACCCTGGGCGCGTGGCCGATTCCGATCGCGACTGGCGCGCCATCGTCGCCGCGTCGCTCGTTCCGGGCCCGCTGACGATTCGGGTCAACCGCCGGCGCGCCAGCGCAGAAGCGGTGCTCGCCAAGTTGCACGACGCAGGGCTCGACGCGACCGTGACGGGCCGCGAAGCACTGACGTTGCGCACCGCCGTTCCGGTCTCGCGGTTGCCGGGTTTCGACGAAGGCGCCGTCACCGTCCAGGACGCGGGCGCACAGCTGGCTGCCCCACTGCTCGACGTCGGCCCGGGTGACGAGGTGCTGGATGCCTGCGCCGCCCCTGGCGGCAAGACCACGCACTTGCTGCAGCTGGCCGATTGCCGCGTGCTCGCGCTCGACATCGATGGCACCCGTGCCGGCCGTATTCGCGAGAACCTCGCGCGTGAGCGCCTCCCTGTAATCGACTGGGACACGCCGCCGTCGTCGCCAGACGGATCGCGATCGTGGGGCGCCTCGGTGCAGGTGGCCGATGCCATGGCGCCCGGAGCCTGGTGGAACGGCCGGCCGTTCGATCGGATCCTGCTCGATGCGCCGTGCAGTGCGTCGGGAGTCGTCCGCAGACATCCCGACGTGCTCTGGCATCGCCGCCGTAGCGATCCCGCCACATTCGCGCGGCAGCAGCAACGGCTGCTGGAGGCCCTTTGGCCGCTGCTGAAGCCGGGTGGTAAATTGCTCTACGTCACCTGCTCGATCTTTCCGCAGGAAGGCGACACGGTGATCCATGCATTCTGTTCGCATCGAGAGGACTGCGAACGGCTGTCGATCGTTGCCCGCTGGGCCGACGGCGACTCGTCGCTGTCGCAACTGGTTCCAGCCAGCGCCGGCCAACGCGAGCACGATGGCTACTTTTACGCCTTGTTGAGCAAGCAGACGTGAACCGGCGTTCCTTCGTCGTGGCGCTGGGCGTTGCGGTGCTCGTCGCCATGGGTGAAGCCCGGGCCAACGACGCCATCGAAGTCACCAATGCGCAACTGGATACCATCGCCGAGCGCGATGCCGGTCCCGGTGCCGATCGCAACGACGGGGCCACCGCGAACGGCACCGGCGGCTCGAACAGCGCCGGGGGTTCGACCAGCGCCGGCGGTTCGACCAACACCGGCAGCGGCTATACGCTGCTGCTGTCGGCGGACATCGTCTTGCCGCTGACCGACACGTTGAAGGACTCGGTCAACCGCGGCCTGGCACTCTACTTCCAGACCGATGTCCAGCTGGTCCGGCCGCGCTGGTACTGGTGGAACGAGCAGGTCGTCTCGACATCGATCGAGTGGCGGCTTTCGTATCACGCCCTGACCCGCCAGTATCGCGTGGCCACCAATGCCCGCGGCCAGGCCTTCGCAACCCTGGACGAGGCCCTCGCGGTGATGAGTGCCATTCGCGCGGTGCCGATCGCCCGGGTCGAAAGCCTCGACCCGGGCCAACGCTACGACATCTGGATCCGAATGCGCCTCGACACCGGGCGCCTGCCGAAGCCTTTTCAGATGACGGCGATGACCAATCGAGATTGGAATCCGCAATCGGAATGGAAGCGGTTCGACTTCATCGGCCCGAGGCGGAACGACGCTCGGTAACCCGCGCACTGCGCGTCGCGCTGATCGGTTCGGTCGCGCTCGCCGCGGTATTGCTGTCGCTGCTGGCCGTAGCCAGCGGCAACAACGAACTGCTCCAGCGTCACTATGGCCTGTTGCTGTGGCTGAACGTCGCCATCGCGATCCTGCTGGCGATTCTCGCGGTGGAACTCGCGCGCCGGCTGCTGATCCGATATCGCCGCGGGTTGTTCGGCACGCGGTTGATGGCTCGGCTGGCGATGGCCTTCATCATGATGACAACCGTACCGGTGCTGCTGATCTACATCGTCGCCGTGCAGTTCCTCGGCCGTTCGATCGAAAGCTGGTTCGATGTGCCGATGGAGCGTGCGCTCGAATCGGGACTGACGCTCGGGCGCGCCTCGATCGACTCGATGCTGAACGATCTGCTCGCGCGGACCCGCAGCGGCGCGGTCTCGCTGGAGCTGATGCCGGCATCGGGCTGGGCGGAACGGCTCGATGAACTGCGCGAGCAACTGGGCGTACAGGAAGCACTGATCCTTTCCGGCAGCGGACAAATCCTGAACGCTAGCGGAACGCGGTTCGCGTCGCTGCTGCCGGACCTGCCCTCCTCCGCGGCCCTGCGCCAACTGCGCGTCGGCCGGTCGTACTCGGCGATCGAAGCCCTCGCCACCCCGGTGATCGAGTCGCTGGGCACGGACCCGCAGGCCGAGGGTCGCGTGGGACTGGAACCGCCTGTCAGCGATCTGGCGGTGGGCGGCGCGCAGCGCCTGCCGGAAGGGCACCGCGATCGCGCTTCCCATTCGGCCGGCCTGAAGATGCGCGCGCTGGTAACGATCGGAACTTCTACGCTCGGCGAGGACAGCCGGATTCTGCAGTTCGTGCAACCCGTGCCGACCAACCTGGCGGAAACAGCCGAAGCCGTGCAATCGGGCTTCCAGGACTATCAGGAACTGTCGCTGTCGCGCGCTGGCCTGAAACGGATCTTCCGCGTGACCTTGACCGTGACCGTTCTGCTCACCGTGTTCTCGGCCATTGCTGCTGCGTTCCTGCTCGCGGGCTGGATGACCGGGCCGTTGTCGATGCTCGCTGCCGGCACGCGTGCAGTGGCCGAGGGCGACTTCCGACCGGTCAAGGACTACATCGGACGCGATGAACTCGGCGTGCTGACACAGTCGTTCAACGCGATGACGCGACAACTCGAGGATGCGCGCGCCCAGGTCGAACGCAATCGCATGGGGCTCGAGCAGGCCAACGCCCGGCTGGCCAGTCTGCTGTCGAATCTCACGGCCGGTGTCATCGTGCTCGATCGCGACTACAAACTCACGCTGGCCAACGCCGGTGCCGAGAAGATGCTCGGCACGCCGACCGCTCGTCTCGCCGGATTGCATGTCAGCCAGTTGCCGGGGTTCGCGCCATACGCCGACCGCCTGATCGAAGCCTACGAGGCACTGGACGAGGAAACGACGCGCGAAGAAGCGCCGGCGTGGCAGCAGCAGGTGGTGATCGACGCCAAGACCAGCGACAACAGCGAACAGGGTGGCGGCAAGACGCTGCTGCTGCGCGGCGCGGTCCTGCCCGAGGCGCAGGGCGATCACCTGCTGGTGCTCGACGATGTGACCGATGTCGTCTCGGCCCAGCGATCGCTGGCCTGGCGCGAAGTGGCGCGCCGGCTGGCGCACGAGATCAAGAATCCGCTGACGCCGATTCAATTGGCGGCCGAGCGGATGGGGCTGAAGCTCGCCGACAAACTCTCGGGCGCCGATCGCGAAATGCTGGCCAAGAACACCCGCACCATCGTCAATCAGGTTGGCGCGCTCAACGTGATGGTCGACGAGTTTCGTGACTACGCGCGGATGCCGTCGGCGCGCCTCGAACCACTCGAACTCAACGATGTCGTCGCCGAAGTCTTGGCGATGTATGCAGACACTGATCCGACGCGCGTTGTCCGCACTCACCTGACTCCGGGCTTGCCAAAGATCCTTGGTGATGCAGGACAGCAACGCCAAGTCGGCCACAACCTGTTGAAGAACGCCAGCGAGGCGACCGAGAAACAGCCCCAGCGCTTGATCGAGGTCTATACCGATGCCACGCATAACAACAGCCGTCAGCTCACTGGCGTGCGTCTCGTGGTCCGCGATGACGGACCCGGCTTCGGGGTTGGATTGATCGCGCGCGCCTTCGAACCGTACGTCACCAACAAGGCGAAGGGGACGGGTTTGGGCCTGG
>JBEVJQ010000143.1:0-4344 GCA_040510055.1 Burkholderiaceae bacterium
CCCCGGTCCCCACCCCGACCACGCCCTCGACACCCGTCCCGCCGGCTTCGATACCCGGCGTGCCGTCGACGGCTGGGCCCGGCGCGGTCAGCGACCCCGCCGCGACCGTTGCCGGAATCGCCGCCCGTGCGGGCGTGGCGATCGCGTTCGACCGCAGCGGCGGCAACGACACCGTCCTCGTGAAGCTCCCAACCGCCGTCACGCGCGACGAGGCCCGCGACCTCGCGCGCCGGCTGATGCGCGACCCGGCCGTGGTGCACGCGACCCCCGACATCCGCCTGCGGCCGACGCAGACACAAGATCCGCTGAATGAGTCGCAATGGGCGCTGACCACCCCGGCCGCGGTCGGCACGAATCGCGGCGGGATCAACGTCTACCCGTTCTGGAACTCGACGCGCGGCCGCACGGCGGGTGGCGAGTCCATGGTCGTGGCGGTGATCGACACCGGTCGTACCGGCCACGACGACCTGAACAATCGCTGGCTCGGCGGCTACGATTTCGTCAGCGGCGAGCGCGGCGGCTATCGCGCAGCCAATGACGGCGATGGTCGCGATGCCGATCCCTCGGATCCCGGTGACGCCTGCGACGCTGGAACCAGCGTCGGCGAGTCGAGTTGGCACGGCACGTCGGTGGCCGGCATCATCGCCGCCACGGCCGACAACGACATCGGCGTGGCCGGTGCCGCGCCCGAAGCCCGCGTGATGCCTGTTCGTGCGCTCGGTCGCTGCGGCGGGAGGCTCTCGGACGCGCTCGACGCGATGCTATGGGCCGCCGGCCTGGCTGTTCCCGGCATCCCCGACAATCCGAACCCGGCCAAGGTCCTGAACCTGAGCCTGGGGGCGGGGTACGACGAGCCCTGCTCGTCCGATACGTCGACGGCAGTGCAGGATGCGATCGACGCCATCGTCGCGCGCAACGTGCTCGTGGTCGCCGCCGCTGGCAACGACGGCAACACCCCCGGCTATCCGGGTGCGTCGGGAGCGCTGGGCATGCCGGCCAACTGCCAGGGCGTGCTCGCAGTCGCCGCCCACACCATGGGCGGTGACCTCGCGAACTATTCGAGCTATGGCGCGCTGGTCAAGTTGACGGCTCCCGGTGGCGGCTGCGGCCGCAACGGCGCCGACTGTGGACCGCCCGTGCCCCCTTGCACACGCGACGACGCGCCTTGCGGAACCCACGACATCTTCACTACCGGCAACAGCGGCAGCGACACACCGGGGGCGCAGTCCTATGACCCGCATTTCCTCGGCACCAGCGCCGCGGCACCGCACGTCTCGGCCGCTGCGGCACTGCTGTTCGCGCTGCACCCGGCGTCGAGCCCGCAGGACGTCGCGACTGCTCTGGCCAGCGGCGCCAGGGCCTGGCCGGACGGGACCTTCTGTGCCGGGCCGTCGGGCCGGGGGCTCTGCGGCAGCGGCATGCTCGATGTCCAGGCAGCTGCCCGCCACCTGCTAGCGGCGCCACGCGTGACCGTCGATCCGTTGCCGGCGAACCTTCCGGGCGCGAGCGTCCAGACGCTCGTCGCCCGGGCCACGTCGGATAACTTCGACGCCGCGACATTGACCTGGCGCTGGCAGCAGATTTCCGGCGCAGCCGGGGTCCTCGTCGACGCCGACAAGCCGACGGCCCGCATCACGCTGCCACCGAACCGCGGCCAGGTGGTCCTGGAACTGTCCGTGGCCGATCCGTTGGCCGAGACCACGCGGGTCAACGTGGTGCTCGATGTCAACAATGCGCCGCAGGCGTCGGCGGTGGGTATCGTGCGGGCCGCAGTCGGCTCGTCGGTCGTGTTGTCGCTGGCAGCGACCGACGGCGACGGAGACGGCATCCGCTACGCGCTGATCGAAGGCGACACGGACATGGTCGTCGACCCGCAGGCCGGCACCTTTTCGTGGGCGGCGAAGAATGAGGGGACGCACCCCGTGGCAGTTTCGGTCACCGATGCCTACGGTGCACGCGGACCGGATCTGTCGTTCGCCATCGAGGTCTTCGCCGCGGTGGGCACGACGTCGGCGAACGGGGGCGCCGCGGCGGCATCGACTTCGGGTCAAGGTGGCGGTGGCAGCGCCGGTTGGCTCGAGTTGGCGCTGCTCGGTGTCGCCGCCGCCGCCGGCAGCCCTCGCTGGGTTCGCGGACGCCGGCGCGCCCAAGCTGCTGCCAGGCGCTAAACTGCCGCGGTCGCTGAGGGGCGATCGGATGGCACTCGCACGTTTCCCGTTCGCGCCGGGGGGCTACGACTACGTCGCAGGCGGCTTTCCCTATTCGGCCGGAGTCGTTGCCGCGCCGGGGCACAGGCTGGTCCGTGTGCGCTTCGATGCCGTCGTGCCGCTAACGGCCGGTTTCGCCTGCATCGCCGACTACCTTCAGGCGCATTCGCGGCCGCTGCCGGCGCTGGCCGCGGTCGAATTGCGGTCGCCCGCGCCGTTCACGCTCGACGGATTCCGCGCCTTCAATCGCGGCTACGTCGAGGTCCTCGAGCGCTGGGGGATCGTTCGCGACGGCCGCAACCCAGTTGCTCGCAGCAATGTCTGTCCGGTGCACGACGCGCCGGCCGAGCCCGGTTTCTTCGCCTTCACCCACACCATCCCCGACCCGGGTGCACCGTCCGGCGCCCCTGATTTCGTGATCGCCGGCAGCGGCGAATGGCCCGAAGACCAGCCGTTCCCGGCGTCGATCGTCGCCCGGGGCGACCTGTCGGCCAGGGGACTGGAGGCCAAGGCGGAGTATGTCCTGCAGACGATGCAGGCGCGCTGCGAAGCGCTCGGCTGTGCCTGGTCGAGCGTCGCTGCCGCGCAGATCTACTGCGTTCATGACATCCATCCACTGGTCGAGGCCCGGCTGGCGACGACCGGCCTGCTGCGCCACGGGCTGACCTGGCAGATCTGCGCGCCGCCGGTCTGCGAACTCGAGTTCGAGATGGACGTCCGGCGCGTGACCGAGGAACGGCTCCTGGCGGCTGGCTCCGCCGCGGCTTCCGGACCTGCCGCCGGCTGACTCGACCTGCCGGCGGCTGACCCGACCCTGCGGGCGCCTGACCCGACCGCCGCCGTTACCGATCCTGTCGGTGACGCCGGAGCGCCGACATCACCGTACCCAGGATTCCGTTGGGCATGAAGATGATGAACAGCACCAGCAGCAGGCCATAGATCGTCGTATCGACGCCGTGCAGGTCGTTGCCGACGACGATCCGTAACCCCTCGGAAAGCATCAGCAGGAACACGGCCCCGACCGTGGGCCCGAGCAGCACGAACATCCCGCCGGCGATGACGCCGAACACCATCTGCAGCGAGACCGCGATGCCCGAGACGGTCTCCGGGTTGACGTAGAGCTGGTACTGCGCATGGAGCACTCCGCCGACGGCCGTCATCGCTGCCGAGAGCAGCATTACAGACAGCTTGGTCCGCGCCACGCCGATACCGATCGAGGCCGCCGCATCCTCGTCCTCGGAGATCGCCTGCAGGGCCAGCCGGGCCATGCTGCGGTCGACGCGATGCCAGATCAGCAGCCCGATCAACCAGGCGACGAGCATCAGGTAGAACCAGACCCGCTTGTCGGCGAACTGCATCGCCGGCAGCGACATCGCCGCACCACCCGACAACGCGGTGCGCGGTGTCACGCCGAGCGAGCCGCCGGTCCAGTCGCGCAGGCCCACGATCACGAGCCGCGTCACTTCGGACAGCGCCAGCGTCACCAGCGCGAAGTAGTGGCCGACGATGCGGAAGCGGAAGCTCGGATATCCGATCACGAACGCGACGACCAGGGTCACCAGCACTCCGGCAACGAGCCCGACCCAGGGCGACAGGCCGAACAGATTCCACAGCACCACCGCACTGTAGGCGCCGATGCCGAGGAAGGCGCCGTGGCCGAAGCTCACCAGGCCGAGCCGGCCCATGATCGACCAGCTGGTATAGACATAGGCCCACAGCAACGCCATCACCAGCAGGTGCATCGGATAGTCGCCCAGGCCGAGCCACGGCACGGCGCCCAGTGCAGCCACCGCGGTCGCGGCGAGGAGGACCTTCGGCCCGCGGCCGGAACGGGCGGCCGTCGCGGCGGGATCGGACGGCAGCGAATGGCCGGTGGAGCGGATCATTCCGGTCACGGCGCGCCCCCGGTTCAGCGCCGCCGGGCCAGCAGGCCCTCGGGCTTGATGAACATCACGATGATGAAGAAGACGAACGCGATCACGTAGCCCCATTCGAGGTGGAAGAAGTAGCCGCCGACGGCGATGAACTGGGCGAACAGGAACGCCGCGATGAACCCCCCGATGAGGTTGCCGAGTCCGCCGAGGACACAGATCAGGAATGTCAACGGCCCGAACGACAGTCCGACCGCGGGGTGGAT
>JBEVJQ010000144.1:0-6157 GCA_040510055.1 Burkholderiaceae bacterium
CCGGTTCGGACCATTCCGAGTTGCGGCACCAGCCAGAGCGGGAACGCCACCGAGACCGCCAGCGCTCCGAGGTAGTCGACGGTCAGCACCTGGGACACGAGGTCCTTGAGGACGTAGTGCTGCTTCAGCAGCCGCATCACCAGCGGGATCTCGAGGCCGACCAGCAGTCCGATCGCCAGGATCATCGCGTAGAGCGCGACCCGAAAGCCGTCGGGGGCGATCCCGTGCCAGAGGAACAGCACCGCCGGCAGAAAGCCGCCGATCACCGCGAGCATCAACTCGATGCGCAGGAAGTGTGCCGGCAGCGACCGGACCAGGTAGCGCGACAGCCACGAGCCGATGCCCATCGCGAACAGGTAGCAGCCGATCACCGTCGAGAACTGCAGCACCGAGTCGCCCAGCAGGTACGAGGCCACCGCGCCGCCGATCAGTTCGTAGACCAGCCCGCAGGCGGCCACCACGAACACCGAGATCAGCAGCACCCACTGCGCCCCGGGCTCGATCGGCGCCCCGAATGACGCCGTTGGGTCGAACGGTGCGGCGGACAGCGCCCGCGCTCCCGGCTCGATCGGCGCCGCGGATTGCGCCGGCGGCTCGACCCGCGGCCCCGGCGGCTGGGCGCCGGCCGGCAGCGCCCCGGCGGCCATCAGTGGATCGCCGCGGCCACGATGATGCCGATCGCCAGGCACATCGCGGCGACCACGAGCGCAAGGGCGGTGTTGCGCTTCTCGACCAGTTCCGTCCAGAGAGCGTATGGCGTGAGCTTGTCGATCACGATGAACGCGAGCCAGAACACGAACACGCCGAGCAGCGAATAAACCAGTGAGGCGATGATCACGCCGGGCTTCAGCCATTCCATGGGTCGTTCTCCGGTGGGGTTGCTTCGATTGCAGGGCGAAAAGTGGGTCGATCGCAGCGACGGCCGATGCGCTTGTGTGTGCGCAGGCCGGTGCGCGCGCCCCATTGGGCGAAGGTCGTCCGCAGTCCGTCGACGTCGAACAGGGTCCACTGCAGCCAGCCGACAAGTCCGAGCGCCGACAGGTTTGCAACCAGGAATCGCAGGAAACGGCCCATCGCGCGGTTGCCTCAGCCAGCCTTCGGCGCCGCGCCCAGCGACCGCCGGCGGCGCTTCGCAGGGGCTCGGCCATAGAGGCTGTCGGACCAGCGCCGGGCCTCGGGATCGGGGCTGCCGAAGTAGCCGACGAGGTTGAAGACGAGCAGGAAGCCCAGTCCGATCCAGAACGGCAGCCAGCTCGGCCGCGTCGACCGGCTGATCGAGTAGCTGGCGACCGTCTGCTGCCGAGACTCCGGGTTACGCTGTCCGCTGACCCGTACCAGGTATTGGCCGGGCGGCAGCTTGAACACCAGCCGTTCGCGCGTTCCGCCCTCGGTCCATGCTCCGTCGGCATCGGTCCCCTCGTAGTAGGCGATCTCCTGCGACGCCTGGCGGACCTCGCCGGGACGATTGCGGTCGGCAACCTCGACCTCGAATTCGTACCAGTCGTTGCGGACCGAGCCCTCGGTCTCGACCACGAGGTTGGCCTCGCGCGTCCCGTCGATGTCGACCAGGTGCTCGGCGCCGAGCGGATCGGACAGGTTCAGCGGCCGTTCGGCAACGACCCGGCGCTGCGAGCCGGTGGCGAACAGCACCACCTGCAGCGCGATCAGCGCGCCGATCACCGCCAGCGCCATTGCCCCGTAGCGCGAACGCCAGCGGTCGGCGCTCAGGGGTTGCAGCATGCCGAACCCGATCGGCGGGTCGAGCTGCTTCAGGCCGAAGGCCCTGGCAACCTCCTCCGACGGCAGGTAGCGCGCCTCGGTCCACGTGACCTCGTCGCCGCTGGTCTCGCGCGACAGCCCGCGCGGCGGGGCGACGAATTCGGCGTTGACCGTCGTGTCGCCTTGCCGGACCTGCCAGTAGAACTCGCCCTCGACGTAGCCGACGCCGGCGCGATAGCCGGCGAAGTGATCGAACTCGACCCCATCGAGGACGGCCACGGGCCGCAGCCCCGGGCCCTGGCGCGTCGCCACATGGCGCTGCAGGACCTGTGCGAAGCTCCAGTGGCCGCGGTCGTGGATCAGGAACCTGAAACCCTGATTCGACTCGTGCAGCAGGTATTCGTCCCATTCGAAGCTCTCGTCGTCGACCTCGCCGCGGCGGCGCTGGAAACCGACCACGGTCCAGGTCGTCCCGTCGAGCCGGCCGGTGCTGCCGACAGCGATCGTCGGCTTGACGCGGGCGGCCTGGCGGACGAACTCGAGCCGGCCGCCGACACCGGCCGACAGATCGATCACGCTGGCGCAGGCGGCGCAAGTGATCGCGCGCGTCGACGACAGCGAGGCTTGCACTGGCGCGCCGCACGCGGGGCACGAGAACGGCTCGGTCGCCACGGTGCGTTCGAGCGTCTCGCGCAGCCCGTCGAGCTTCAGCGCGTCGAGCGTGACCGCGCGGCCGACGTAGAGCATCGCCTGGATCGGCCCTTCATCGGCGCCGACCAGGTAATCGCTGTAATCGAGCGTGGCGAAGCCACCGCGCGCATCGCGCAGGTCGACGACCTCGGCCGCATAGCCGCTGCCGACGACGAAAGGCAGCTCACCTCGGCCGGCGATCACCGTCGCACGGGTGCGATTGGCAACCATATAGTCGACGCCCATCAGCCGCAGCGGCTGCCCCGGCCCCAGCTCGTCGAAACGCGGGACGGTCTGCGCAGCCACGGGGCTGGTCACGACATACTGGCCGTTGTCCTCCGACAGCCAGAGCGAGCGATCGTCATCGAGGCGCGCCCACCACTCGTTCCACGTGCCCTGCGCATGCCGGTACTGGAGCCGGCCCACGAGGACGAAAGCGCTGCCGTCGAACGTCCCGCGAGCACCCAGTTGCAATGGCGAGTGGTCGTCGAACAGCTCGGCCATCCGGCCGAGGTTCTCGATCGCCTCGCCCTTGCGCAGCACCGTGGTCGCGCAGTAGGCACAGACCGCGATGACCGTGCTGTCGGCGGTAAAGCGGACCTGAGCCCCGCATGACGGACACAGGCTGGCGAGGACACGGCTCACACGAGCTTCTTCAGCAGCTCGGCCTTCTTGGCGTTGAATTCGTCGGCGGTCAGCACTCCCTTGGTGTGCAGCTCATGGAGCTTCTCGATGGTGGCAGTGACGTCCTCGGGCCGGACCGTGGCCGCGCCGGCGGGGCTTCCCGCCCCGGGGCCGACGGCGCCAGGGCCGCCGCCCGCGCCGGAGCTGCCCGGTCCAGCACCACCACCGCCGCTGCCACCGGCGACCGGGCTGCCCGTCGATCCCGGGAACCCACTCTGCCCTGGCCCGGCGCCCTGCCCCGACGCCAGCCCCTGATTCACCGCTTGCGCCATCTGCTGGCCGATGGCCAGCCCGGCTCCGAGCCCCATCGCGTCGCCGGCCACGCCGCCAGCGCCGCTGTTCTGCGCCATCACGGGAATCGCCTGGCCGGTCTGGTACTGGATGAACCGTCCCATGTCGTTGCCGATCATCCCCATGCCGATCCGCTGGTCGAGGACTTTCTGCAGCTCCTCGGGCAGCGAGACGCTCTGGACCGTGAAGCTCTCCAGCAGCAGCCCCAACGGCTCGATCGCCGGCAGCAGTTCGCGCTGCAGCAGCCGTGCGAACTCGACCTGGTTGGCCGCGAGATCCAGAAACGGGAGCCCGGCCTTGGCCACGGCATCGGCGATCCCCTGGAGGATCAGTCCGCGCAACTGACCGTCGAGATCGTCGACGCGATAGGTCTCGCGCGTGCCCGAGACCTCGGTGTGGAACTTCTTCGGATCCTTGACCCGGTAGGCATAGTTGCCGAAGGCCCGCACCCTGACGGCGCCGAAGTCCTTGTCGCGGATGGTGATCGGCTGGGGCGTGCCCCACTTCCGATCGAGCTGCTGGCGAGTGCTGAAGAAGTAGACGTCGCTCTTGAACGGTGATTCGAACAGCTTGTCCCAGTTGTTCAGGTAGGTCAGAACCGGCAGCGTGTTGGTGTTCAACGTGTAATTGCCGGGGCCGAACTGGTCGGCCACTCGTCCCTCGTCGACGAACAGCGCCAGTTGCGACTCGCGGACCGTCAGCGCGGCGCCGTTCTGGATCTCCATCCCGGACATCGGGAAGCGCCAGGCCAGCGTACCGTCGTTCTCCTCGGTCCACTGGATGACGTCGATGAACTGCTTCTTGATGAAATCCATCAGGGCCATGGCGATCCTCCGGGAGGCGCGTGAATCGAAACCGGCAGTCCGGCGGCAGCCGGACCGGGCGGATGATAGCCAGCACTGTCGGCGCGAGCGGCGACCACACGGCGCCGATGCTGCGTTCTCATCGAGACTCTGACACCCGGCTCGCAGGCTCGCGTAGCGGTCACCAACCGGAGAATCGTTGCCATTCAGGTCCGGCCGACTGGCCTGTCACTGTCTGGTAGTGGTCGTGCTGAGCGGCGGTGGCACAGGCGTGGTTCGGCAGGATCCGGACCAAGGCCCCGGCCGGCAGTCGCTCGGCGATCGCGCCCGGTGGACTGCCCGCGATAGCGACGATCCCGTGCTCCTGGTTGGCGCCGACCAGGGTGGCGCCGGCGATCGGCCGGCCGTCGAGTCCGCAGACCTGGCCGTAGCCGTAGTCGATCCGTTGCCGCGCCGTGCCGCGGTCGCGGCTCATCGCCATCCAGCCGGCATCGACAATCGCCCAGCCCTTCTCGCGCTGGTGACCGATCACGGTGGCCAGGACCGACAGCGCGATGTCGTCCAGGCCGCAGACGCCGATAGTCGCCATCACCAGGTCGAACACCGCGTAGACCCCGGGCCGCATCTCGGTCACGCCGTCGAGGCGCTCGGCCGAACAAGCCGTAGGGGTCGCGCCGACGCTGACGATCGGGCAATGGTGCCCGGCCGCGCGCAACCCCTCGGCGGCCGCGACGCAGCGCTCGCGTTCCTGCTCGGCCATGGCACGCAGCGCCTCGGGCGTGCGGCACTCGTAGCTCTCGCCGGCATGGGTCAGGACGCCGGCGAGCCGCAGGCCGTCGCTGTCGCCGATCAAGCGGCCCAGTTCGAGCAGCGCAGGCGAGTCGGGAACGATGCCGCCGCGATGACCGTCGCTGTCGATCTCGATCAGCAGATCGAAGCGCTGGCCGTTCGCGGCGCCGAAGCGAGAGAGCGCAGCGGCCATCTCGGCACTGTCGGTGACCAGCTTCAGCCGACAGCCGGCGCGAATCAGCGCCAGCGACCTTGCGAACCGGTTCGGTGCGATCCCGACCGCGTAGACGATGTCGTCGATGCCGGCGGCGACGAACTGCTCGGCCTCCTTCAGGGTAGAGACCGTCAGCCCGGTCGCGCCCGCGGCCAGCTGGCGCCGGACGACATCGACCGATTTGCTGGTCTTGGCGTGTGGACGGAGGCGCACCCCCAACCGGAGCGCCCGACGCTGCATCGCCGAGATGTTGCAATCGAGCCGATCGAGATCGAGCAGCGCAGCAGGCGTTGGCAATTGCGCGAGCGACGACGAAGACTGCACGATCGGCGACGCGTTGGCGGGGGCGGCGGTGGCTTCCACGATGCTGGTTTCCGATCGAACGGCCGGTGCATCCGACGGCAAATGGTACCGTGCCGACGGTACGCAGTCCCCGTGGATTGCCTGGTGTCGCGTCCGCGGCGCGGCGGGCCCGGTCCGGGCCTTGCAGCGCGGGCGCGAAACCGCCCGGGCCGGGTACCCGGCTTGTCGTGGCGGCTGGGATCGTCGCGCGGGTTCTTGCTGGCGACCGCCATCGATTGCGTCGGCCATCCGCATGACCCGCGCGGCGCCGCGGCTTGCGCCCGTCCGCGATCACCTGCAGGCCACCACCGGCCCCCGCTCGAGCTCCTCGCTTCGCCGGCCGCGCCTTCGCACACCCACCACCGGCACGACCTCGAGCACCTCGCTCCGCCAGCCGCGCGTCGCACTACCCACTGCTGCCCGAGCGATCGAGGTTCAACGCATCCGGTCCGGCGCGATTTTCCGCGCCAGCGTATGAGCGCCGGACCGGATGCCCGCCCGGCTTCGATCGCGACACCCCCACCCGACCCTAATCGAGCAGCGCAGCAGGCGTTGGCAATTGCGCGAGCGACGACGAAGACTGCACGATCGGCGACGCGTTGGCGGGGGCGGCGGTGGCTTCCAC
>JBEVJQ010000145.1:0-3574 GCA_040510055.1 Burkholderiaceae bacterium
GCACGCCTGGGTCGCCTGCGTCCCGTCGACGAGAACCCGCGCCCACGAGCCTGAAAGATGTTTCGCAAGTATTTCGTCACCGGCCTGCTGCTGTGGGTGCCGCTCGCGATCACGCTGTGGGTGCTGAGCCTGATCGTCTCGACGATGGACCAGACCCTGTCGCTGCTGCCGCGTGCCTGGCATCCGCACACGCTGATCGGGCACGACATCCCCGGGCTCGGCCTGGTCCTGACTGTCGTGGTCGTGTTCGTGACCGGGTTGCTGACGGCCAACTTCGTCGGCAGCCGGCTCGTCACGCTGGCCGAGCAAGCGCTTGCGCGGATCCCGATCGTTCGCGGGATCTATTCGAGCGTCAAGCAGGTCAGCGACACCATCCTGTCGCCGAATGGCAATGCCTTCCGCAAGGCGCTGCTGATCCAGTATCCGCGCGTCGGCAGTTGGTCGGTCGCCTTCATGACCGGCACGCCGACGGGCGAGATCGTCGAGCGCACCCAGGCAGACGGTGCCGAGATGGTCTCGGTGTTCCTGCCGACGACGCCGAATCCGACCTCGGGTTTCTTCATGATCATGCGCCGCGACGAGTGCATCGAACTCGAGATGACGGTCGATGCGGCGCTGAGGTACGTGGTTTCGATGGGCGTCGTGGCGCCGACCGAGAACCGGACGCGCCCGTTGCCGATGCCAATGCCGATCCCCGGCGAGCCGCTGGCCGTGTCCGATGAACCCGTGGCGGCCGACGCAGACGTCGCCACGCCATTCACGGTCGCGCCAGCCACGGTCACGCCAGCCACGGTCGCGCCAGCCACGGTCGCGCCAGCCACGGTCACGCCAGAAACGGTCGAGGCAGAACCGGTCACGCCAGCGACGGCCACCCCAGCCACGGCCACTCCGGGAGAGCGCGGCGATGATCGCTGACCCGCGCCCGTTCACGAGCGACCCCGGCATCGACCAGCCCGGCCAACGGAGGGCCTACATGCGCAGCACCTACACCGGTCTGGTATCGACCGACTTCCTCGACAGGGAGGTGGAACTCTACGGCTGGGTCCACCGCCGCCGCGACCATGGTGGCGTGATCTTCATCGACCTGCGCGACCGCGAAGGGCTGGCGCAGATCGTCTGCGATCCCGACCGGCCGGAAGTTTTCGCCACGGCCGAGCGGCTGCGCAACGAGTTCTGCGTGCGGGTGAACGGGAAGGTTCGGCGCCGTCCGACCGGCACGGAGAACCCGGGGCTGCGTAGCGGTCAGGTCGAGGTGCTGTGCCAGGCGCTGGATATCCTGAACCCGTCGATCACGCCGCCGTTCCAACTCGACGACGAGAACCTGTCGGAGACCACGCGGCTCACGCATCGCGTGCTCGACCTGCGCCGCCCGCAGATGCAGCAGAACCTGATGCTCCGCTACCGGGTGTCGATGGCGGTGCGCAACCACCTCGACAAGCTCGGCTTCATCGACGTCGAGACGCCGATGCTGACCAAGTCGACCCCGGAAGGGGCGCGCGACTATCTGGTGCCGTCGCGCGTCAACGAGGGGATGTTCTTCGCGCTGCCGCAGTCCCCGCAGCTGTTCAAGCAGATGCTGATGGTGGCCGGTTTCGATCGCTACTACCAGATCACCAAGTGCTTCCGCGACGAGGACCTGCGCGCCGATCGCCAGCCCGAGTTCACGCAGATCGACTGCGAAACCTCGTTCCTCGGCGAAGCCGAGATTCGCGAGATCTTCGAGGAACTGATCCGCGTGGTCTTTCGCGACTGCATGAACGTCGAATTGCCGAAGCCGTTCCCGGTGATGGCGCATGCCGAGGCGATGGGTCGATTCGGTTCCGACAAGCCGGACCTGCGAGTCAAGCTCGAGTTCACCGACGTCACCGACGTGATGAAGTCGGTCGACTTCAAGGTGTTCGCCGGCCCGGCCAACGGCGCCGACGGCCGGGTCGTTGCGCTGCGTGTCCCCGGCGGTGGCGCGATGAGTCGCAGCGAGATCGACGGCTATACCCGGTTCGTCGCGATCTACGGCGCCAAGGGCCTGGCCTGGATCAAGGTGAATGATTGCACCCGCGGTCGCGACGGGTTGCAGTCGCCGATCGTGAAGAACCTGCACGACCAGGCGCTCGCTGCCGTGCTCGAACGGACCGGCGCCGCAAACGGCGACCTGATCCTGTTCGGCGCCGACCGGGCCAAGGTGGTCAACGACGCGATCGGTGCCCTGCGCAGCCGGATCGGTCACTCGGAGTTCGGCAAGGCCCAGGGCCTGGTCGAGGGCGACTGGCGTCCGCTCTGGGTCGTCGACTTTCCGATGTTCGAGTACGACGAGGAGGACGATCGCTGGGTCGCGAGCCACCATCCGTTCACCGCGCCGAAGGACGGGCACGAGGACCGGCTCGAGACCGACCCCGGCGCCTGCCTTTCCAAGGCCTACGACATGGTCCTCAATGGCTGGGAGATCGGCGGCGGCTCGGTCCGTATCCATCGCGAGGAAACCCAGTCGAAGGTGTTCCGGGCGCTGAAGATCGACGCCGACGAGGCCGAGGCCAAGTTCGGTTTCCTGCTCGATTCGCTGCGCTACGGCGCCCCGCCGCATGGCGGCATCGCCTTCGGCCTCGACCGGATCGTCACCATGATGGCCGGCGCCGAATCGATCCGCGATGTCATTGCCTTCCCCAAGACCCAGCGGGCCCAGTGCCTGCTGACCCAGGCGCCGTCGCCGGTCGACGAGAAGCAGCTGCGGGAGCTGCACATCCGCCTGCGCAATCCGGATCGTGTCTCGCAACGCGGAGCCGAGCACCTCGGTTCGGGGAGCGGCTCGGCGGGTGTCGGCAACGCCGCGGGGGACGGCGCCATCGGTGGTCCGGTTGGTCAAGCGGGGCCGGTCGGGCAGGAAGGTCCGGTTGTCGGACACGGCGGGACGGGATAGGGGTGAAGCCGCCGAAGATTCCCGAATCGGTGCTGGTCGTGATCCACACGCCCGACCTGCAGGTGCTGCTGATCGAGCGCGCCGACCATCGGGGATTCTGGCAGTCGGTGACCGGCAGCCGCGATTCGGTCGACGAGCCACTCACGCTGACCTGCCGGCGCGAGGTTTTCGAGGAGACCGGGATCGACGCCACCGGCTACCCGCTGCAGGACTGGCAGATCACGAATCGCTACGAGATCTACCTTCACTGGCGCCACCGCTACGCCCCAGGCGTGACGCACAACACGGAGCACGTATTCGGGCTGCTGCTGCCCGAGCCGATCGTCCCGGTGCTCGCACCGCGCGAGCACAGTGACTGGCGCTGGCTGCCGTGGCACGAGGCCGCACCGATGTGCTTCTCGTGGTCCAACGTCCAGGCAATCGAGGCGCTGCCGCATCACTTCGATCCGCGGCTGGCGGCCGCCGATCGGCGCGATGCGGTCCAGCCGCCCCGCCCGGCTTCTCGCTGACTCCGGCCATGCGATGATCGCCGCTGATGGAACGGCGATGAAGATCCGGGTCGCGACCTACAACATTCACAAGGGCGTCATGAACGACGTGGCCCGGTTGCGCCGGCTGGCCAGCGTTCACGAGCTGCGCCAGCGGCTGCACGCCCTCGGGGCC
>JBEVJQ010000146.1:0-3929 GCA_040510055.1 Burkholderiaceae bacterium
CCACGCGCCGCCGCACGCTGTCCTGGTTGGTATAGACGGTGGTGAACAGCGACTCGCCCGTGACCAGCCGCTTGCCGGCGCCGAGCAACTTGCCGAACAGGCCGCTGCTGCCGGCGCCGCTGCCGTCGCCGAAGACGGTATCCATGTCGATCCCGTCGTCCAGATACATCAGGCTGCCGGCCTCGCCGACCATCGCCTCGCCGGGGTCCAATTCGCACTCGACCAGTTGCATTTCCTGGCCTTCTACCCGGAAATCGATCACGTCCATAGCCATGAGGAGATCTCCTGTCGGTCTTGAAACGTCGGCGAATCGGGGTCGCGACCGGCGGCCAGTGTAGCGGCTTCTATAATCGGCCCCCATTCCTGACGATGTTCGCCGAGCGCCCCGCAACTGCGGGCGGGGTGGCGCCAGCAACCTGTCGATGTCCTCAGCGCACGTCCTGTTCGAAGATGCCGGGCAATTCAAGGCCGGGACGATTCTCCAGGACTCGGGTCCGAGCCTGCAGGTCGAGACCGCGTCCGGCAAGCGCACCAAGGTCAAGCAGGCCAGCGTGATGCTGCGCTTCGGCGCGCCCGGCCCGGCCGAACTGATGAGCCAGGCGCAACAGGCGGCCGATGCGATCGACCCCGATTTCCTCTGGGAGTGCGCGCCGCAGGACGAGTTCGAGTTCGAGACGCTGGCTGCCGACTACTTCGGCGAGAAGCGCTCGGTCCAACAGGTCGCCGGGCTCCTGCTCAAGCTGCATTCGCTGCCGGTCTACTTCTACCGCAAGGGAAAGGGTCGCTACCGACCGGCGCAGCCCGACACGCTGAAGGCGGCGCTGGCGGCCGTCGAGCGGCGGCGTCTGCAGGAAGCCGAGATCGAATCGTTGTCGCAGGCGTTGAGCCGTGGCGAATGCCCGCCGGCGATCCGCGCCGCAGCCGTCGATTGTGTGCTCGGGCGCGACCGGAACAGCGTGGCGTCGAAGGCCGTTGCCGCGGCGACGCAGGGCCACGGCGGCTCGGTGGCGCGATTGCTGCTCGCTACCGGCGCCTTCGCCGATGCCCGCGCCATCCACGAGGCGCGCTTCCTCGGCGTGCACTTCCCCGGTGGGACGGCGTTCGCCGCCGATGTCGCTGCCGGCCTCGCGACCCTCGCCGCGCGGATCGCACCGTTACCCGATGCCGGCGTCGAGGCGTTTTCGATCGACAACGAGACCACGACCGAGATCGACGATTGCCTGTCGGTCACGCCACTGGATGAAGGGACCTGGCGCGTCGGCATCCATATCGCCGCGCCGGGCCTGGCGATCGTGCCCGACGATCCGCTCGATCGCGTCGCCCGCGAACGGATGACCACCGTCTACTCGCCGGGAGAGAAGATCACCATGCTGCCGCCGGCGGCGATCACGGCATTCTCGCTCGA
Source organism: Burkholderiaceae bacterium (assembly GCA_040510055.1). GTDB lineage: Bacteria > Pseudomonadota > Gammaproteobacteria > Burkholderiales > Burkholderiaceae_E > Lautropia. The sequence continues at coordinate 1,406 of JBEVJQ010000146.1, forward strand.
TGGCGGGACGGTCAGGCCGGCCCTGTCGCTCTACATCGACGTGGCGACCGACGCGCCGAGGCCAGCCGGTGCGGACGGTGCAGCCGGTGCGGCAGGTGCGGCCGGTGCGGCGGTTGTGGGCGACGTCGCCAGTGCCGCGGGCAAGAGCACGGCGCGGATCGTCAATCGGTTCTCGCGTGCCGACCGGATCCGGATCGTCGACAACCTCCGGCACGAAGCGCTGGAGCCGTTGATCGACGAGGCGCAACTCGAGGCCGACATCCTGCCCACGAACCTGCCGCGGCGCGAGGCGTTCGAGGTGCTGTGGCGGCTGACTACGATGTTGTCCGCCGAACGCGAACGCGTTCGTGGGCGACGCGAACTGCGCGGGGGTGCCGATTTCGACTTCCGGGTCGACGATGGCCTGGTCTCGATCCGTCGCCGGCGGCGCGACGCACCGCTCGATCGGATCGTCGCCGAGATGATGATCGTCGCCAATTCGACCTGGGGGAAGCTGCTCGCCGATCACCGCGTTGCCGGTCTCTACCGGTCGCAGGCGATGGGTCGGGTCAGGATGAGCACGCATCCGCTCGAGCACCAGGGGCTCGGCGTCGCGCAGTATGCGTGGTCGACGTCGCCGCTGCGCCGCTATGCCGACCTCGTCAACCAGATGCAGTTGCTGGCGTTGCTCGATGGTCGCGCGGCGCCGTTCGACGCGAACGATGCGACGCTGTTCGGCATCCTGTCGGCCTTCGAGGCGCGTTATGCGGCGGTAGCCGAGTACCAGCAGACGATGGAGCGCTATTGGTGCCTGCGCTGGATCGGCCAGCATCCGGTGGAGCAGCGCCGGTTCGCCGCCGTCGTGAGTCGTGACGACACCGTCCGGCTGGCCGATGCCCCTCTTTATCTGCAGCCGAGCGGCTGCCCGCCGCTGCCGGCCGGCGCCCGGCTGACGGTCGAGATCGTCGCGTGGGACGAACTCGACCTGACCGTATCCGCGCGCGTGGTCCCGGGCACCATCAGCACGGCGCGCGGGGGCGAAGCGGAGGCCCTGGCCGACGGCGGCGAGGCCGCGGGGCCCGAGGTCTCCGGCACCGGGATCGACACGGCCCCGGCATCGGCCGGTGGCGCGGACCCGGCCCCCGTGCCCGAACCGAACGACGGCGGTAGGTAGATGGCAAGCGTCCTTCGTCACCCGGGGACGCGACGCGACCCGCTCGCCATCGGGCTGCTGGTTTCGCTCGTCGTGCACCTCGGGTTCCTGCTGATGCGGTTCTCGCCACCGCGCGAGATCCGCTTCCTGCCGAACGAATCGCAGCTCGAGGTGATCCTGCTCAACGCGACCACGAAAACGGCCCCGGTGACGCCCGAGGTCCTTGCCCAGGTCAACATGGAGGGCGGCGGCGACCGCGACCAGGGGCGCGCGAAGTCACCGTTGCCGCCGCAGGAGCGGGCGCAGGACGGCGAGGACTTGCAACGTCGCGAGGCCGCGATCCAGCAGCTCGAGGAGGAGCAGCGCCGGCTCGCCAACCTCGCGGCGGGCGCAGCCCCCTATACCGAGAAGCGCCCGACCGACAGCGAGCAGCCGCGTCCCGAGGCGACCGACGCCGACGAGACCAAGGTCGCCATCGCTCGCCTCGAGGCCCAGATCGCGCGCCAGATCGAGGACTACAACCGGCGGCCGAAGCGTCTGACCTTCGGAGTCAATGCCGTCGGCGTCAACTACGCCCGCTACGTCGACGACTGGGCCGAGACCATCGAGCGGATCGGCACCGACCGGTTTCCGAAGGAGGCGCGCGGCAGGATGTACGATTCGCTGATCATCACGGTCGAGATCGACAAGTACGGCAACGTGCTCGACGTGCTCATCAACCGCAAGTCGAAGTTCGAGACCCTGAACCGCGTGATCAAGCAGATCGTCTACGCCGGTGCCCCCTACCAGCCGTTCACGCCCGAAATGCGCAAGGACGGCGACATCCTGCAGATCGTGCGGACCTGGACCTTCACCAATAATCGGCTGGAGACCCGGGACACGCCCAATGGCGGCCGCCGCCAGTGACCGCACCGCCGCCGGCAGCCGCGCGGTTCGCCGTCATCGGCAATCCGATCGCGCATAGCTGGTCGCCGCCGATCCACGAAGCCTTCGGCCGCGCCTGCGGTCGGCCGCTCAGCTACGAGCGGTTGCTCGCGGCGATCGAACCCGCCGGCGAGTTCGAGCGCCAGGTCCGGCAGTTCTTTGCCGACGGCGGCAGCGGGATGAACGTCACCGTGCCGTTCAAGGAACGGGCCTACTGGCTGGTCGGCGAGCACACGGCGCGGGCGGCCGCGGCCGGTGCCTGCAACACGCTGATGGCCCGCGGCGGAGGGCTGCTCGGCGACAATACCGACGGCGCCGGCCTCGTGATGGACATCGAGGGCCGGCTCGGACTGTTGCTGGCCGGCCGGCACGTGCTGCTGCTCGGCGCGGGCGGTGCCGCCCGTGGCGTCGCGCTGCCCCTGATGGAGCGCGGGATTGCTTCGTTGACGATCGCCAACCGCAATCTGG
>JBEVJQ010000147.1:0-7513 GCA_040510055.1 Burkholderiaceae bacterium
CGTCCTGAAGGTCGATGCCGACGCCGAGGACGCGCTGCAGGACGCGTACCTGCGCGCCTGGAGAGCGCTGCCGACGTTTCGCTCCGAATCGAAGCTGTCGACCTGGCTGGTGCGCATCGTCGTCAACGAGGCGCTGGGCCGGCTGCGGCAGCGCGGCGCGCAGGTGATCCCTCTCGACGGCGCCGTGGGGACGGCCGATCCGCAGATCGAGCCGTTGCTCGAGGACGACCCCGACGGACGACCCGAGGGCGCGGCGATGCGCGCCGACGTACGCCGCCTGGTCGAAGCGCGGATCGATCTGCTGCCCGAAGCTTTCCGCACCGTGTTCATTCTCCGCGCGGTCGAGGAGTCGAGCGTTGGGGAGGTTGCCGCCGCCTTGCAGGTCCCCGAGGCCACCGTGCGCACCCGGTACTTTCGCGCCCGGGCCCTGCTGCGCGAAGGGCTGGCGCGAGACATCGATATCGCGCTCAACGACGCGTTCTCGTTCGATGGCGCGCGCTGCAACCGCATCGTCGCCTGCGTGCTGTCCCGGCTGGCCCGGCTGGGCAACGGCCGGAGCCAGTCCCGGCCGTGAGTCCAACCGACTTCCTACGCGCTCGCCTCCTCCGCGATGGTCTTGTTGAGGATCGATGGGATCACACCTCCGGCACGGAGCAGTTCCACTTCGAGCTGCGTCTCGACGGCAGCGACCGCGGTCAACGGCTCTATCGCCCCGCTCGCGCGAAGAATCCGGACCGGCACTTCGCAACGCGGCGATAGCGTCTGCGGCAGCGCATCGACCTCGATCCGATCGCCCGCGACGAGCCGAAGCGTCTGCGGCGTCACGCCTTGTGGCAGGCGAATCGGGAGGATCCCCATGCCGATGAGGTTCGACCGATGGATGCGCTCGAAGCTGACCGCCAGCACGGCGCGGATGCCGAGCAGGCGCTGGCCTTTGGCAGCCCAGTCGCGCGACGAGCCGGTGCCATAGCGCTCGCCGGCGACCAGCACCACCGGATCGCCGTCGTCGCGGTAGCGGCCAGCGACGTCCCAGATCGGCATCACAGCCCCACTCGGCACGTGCAGGGTATGCGCCACCGCCATGCCGGGCCGGAGGAGGTTCACCAGCGACTTGCTGTGGAACGCCGCCCTGAGCATCACCTCCCAGTTGCCGCGGCGCGATGCGAAGACGTTCAGGTCGGTACGCTCGTCGCCGCGCTCGACCAGGAAGTCGGCGACCAGGCTGTCGGACGGAATCGCGCTGGCCGGCGAGATGTGGTCGGTGGTGATGTCGTCGCCCACGATCAGCAACGGGTAGGCCGCATAACGGCCGAGTTGACTGCCTTCCGCGGCCGAGGCGAACGGCGGCCGGCGCAGTGCGGTCGAAGTCGGGCTCCACGGAAAGCGTGGCGATTCCGGTGCTTCGAGCGCGTGCCACGACGGGTTGCGACTGGCGAGCGCGAACTCGCGGCGGTAGTCCGTCGGGTCCGCCGCCGCGGCGAGCAACGCCGCGACTTCCTCGCGGGTCGGCCACAGGTCGCTCAGGTGGATCGCGCGACCGTGGTCATTGACCTGGATCGGTTCCTGGCTCAGGTCGACCTCGGCATTGCCCGCCAGCGCGAACGCGATCACCAGCGGCGGCGACATCAGGAAGCCCAGGTCCATGTCGGGATGAATACGGCCGGGGAAGTTGCGATTGCCGGACAACACCGCCACCGGGTGGATCGAGCCCTCGCTGCGCGCGGCACGGATCACGTCGGGCAGGGGGCCGGAGTTGCCGATGCAGGTCGTGCAGCCGAAGCCGACGATGTCGAAGCCGACGGCCGACAGGTCGTCGGTGAGCCCGGCCCGCTGCAGATAGGCGGCGGCCGCAGGCGACCCGGGGCCGAGCGACGTCTTGACCCAGGTCGGGACGCGGAGGCCGAATTGCCGGGCCTTGCGCGCGACCAGCCCGGCCGCGAGGAGCAGCGCCGGATCGGAGGTATTCGTGCAGCTCGTGATGGCCGCGATCGCGATCGGATGACGCGGGAGGAACGGGTGCGCGGAGCCGGGCTCGAAGGCGAGCGCGGCGAGCGTCGAGCGGGCCTCGGAGTACTGAAGCAGGTCCTGCGGCCGCCGCGGCCCGGCGATGTGCATGCCGATCGACGACAGGTCGATCGCGATCGTGCGGCTGTAGCGTGGTCGGGCCGCCGGGTCGAACCACAGGCCGGTGCGCTGGGCATAGGCCTCGACGAGCGCCACTTGCGCCGCGTCGCGCCCGGTCTCGCGCAGGTAGTCGAGTGTGCGCGAATCGATTGCGAAGAAGCCCGTCGTCGCGCCGTACTCGGGCGCCATGTTGGCGACGACGCTGCGCTCGCCGGCGCTCAGGGTGGCCACGCCGGGGCCGAAGAACTCGACGAATTCGCCGGCAACGCCGATCTCGCGCAGCCGCTGCGTGACCGTGAGCGCGAGGTCCGTGGCCAGCGCGCCGGGTCGAAGCGCGCCGTCGAGCTGCACGCCGATCACGTCCGGGATCCGCAGCATCGTCGGCATGCCGAACATCACGGTCTGCGCTTCGAGCCCACCGACACCCCATCCGAGCACGCCGATGCCGTTGATCATCGGCGTGTGGCTGTCGGTGCCGATCATCATGTCGGGGACGAACCAGGTCGACCCGTCGCGCGATTCCGTCGTCACGACGGTGGCCAGCTGCTCCAGGTTGATGGTGTGCATGATGCCGGTGCCAGGCGGATTGATGTGCACGCCCTGGAGTGCCTTCGACGCCCAGCGCAGGAAGGCGTAGCGCTCGCGGTTGCGCCGCATCTCGTGCGTCAGGTTGATCGCGGATGCATCGCGCTGACCGTAGGCTTCGACGGCCAGCGAATGGTCGACGGACACGTCCACGGGCAGCACTGGGTTGAGCCGCGACGGATCGACCCCCGCCTCGGCGAGCGCATCGCGCATCGCGGCGATGTCAACCAGCGCCGGAGTGCTCGTGGTGTCGTGCATCAGCACGCGGCCCGGCTGGAACTCGATCTCGGCCTCACTGCTGCCGTGGTCGAGCCACGAGAGCAGTGCGGCCACCGCCTGTTCGCGCTCGGTGCCGTGCATGCAGCGCACGACGTTCTCCAGCAGCAGTCGCAGCACCACCGGGAGCCGGACCAGCGTCGGCCCGAAGAGGGCGGGGAGATCGACCACGCGACCGCTGCGGCCGGCCAGCGAGACTTCGGTGGCGGCGAAGTCTTTCGGGGAATCCATGCTCACCTCAACTATGGGTAGGGGAGAACACCATGCAAACCGGGCTGCCGCAGGCAGCTACCTGCCGCGGCGCCACCAGGCGGCCGGTGTCGTCGACGTCGAATGTCACGATCGAGTCGCTGTCTTCGTTCAACGCGAACAGCAGTCGGCCGTCGGGTGACAACGTGAAGAACCGCGGCGTGCGGCCGAGGGTGGGTCGCGCGTCGACCAGTTCGGGCAAGCCGCTGTCGGGGTCGAGTCGGAACAGCGCGATGCTGTCGTGCCCCCGATTGGAGGCGTAGAGGCATCGCCCCGCCCGATCGATCTCGATCCCAGCCGCGCGGTTGTTGCCGGTGAATGTCGGCGGCAATGTCGGAATGATGTGCAAGGGACTCAGTGCGCCCGTTTCCGGATCGAAGCGGTACGTCGTGACCGTGGAATCGAGTTCATTCACCACATAGACCATGGGCAAGCGCGGATGAAAAACCGCCCCGCGCGGACCCGCGCCTTCGCGCGTCGTCGCGAACGGCGTGGCCGCCGGCCGCAACTCGCCGCCGTCGAAACGATAGCTGAAGACCCGGTCGAGCCCCTTGTCGGGGACGACGACGTAGCGGCCCGATGGATCGAACGGGTTGAAGTGCGGCTTGGCCTGCTGCTGCTCGACGCGGTGCGGCCCGATCGGACCGGAGATCGAGACGCACTGGACGAGGGGCTCGAGCGCACCGTCGGCCCGGATCGGCAGGACCGCCAGGCTTGCGCCGATGTGATTGGTGACGATCAGGAACCGGCCGCCGGAGCCCAGCGCGAGGTGGACCGGATTGCGGCCTTCCGTGCTCTGCTGGTTGACGAACGCGAGGCGGCCGGTTTCGCGGTCGACCCGGAAGGCGCTGACCTCGCTGCGGTCGCCGTGGACGCAATAGAGGTGGGTTCCGTCGGCCGACAGCGCGAGATACGATGGATTGACCAGGTCGCCAACGAGCTGGATCTGCTCGAGCGCGCCGCTCGACGGGTCGATCTCGAAGACGGTGATCCCTTCCCCGTGGGCGTTGCGCTCGCGGGTCGTGCGGCTGCCGACATAGGCGTACATGGGGCGCTCCCGATCGAGCCGAGGGGAGTTCATTCGGCCTTGATGCCCTTGGCCTTGACGAGTGCCGACCAGCGCTTCGTCTCCGCCACGATCAGGGCAGCAAACTCCTCGGGTGTCCCGCCGCCCACGATGTTGCCAGGCCCGGCGATCTTTTCACGCATCTCTGGCATGGCAAGCGCCTTGTTGAAGGCCTCGTTGACCTTCCGGACCACGGCCGGCGCCGTTCCCTTCGGGGCGATGATGCCGAGCCAGTTGGACACGGTGACCTGGGGGAAGCCGAGCTCTGTCATTGTCGGCACGTCGGGAAGGCTTGGCAGCCGCTGCTCGCTCGTGACCGCAAGCGGGCGGATCTTGCCGGCCTGGATCGACGGCAGTGCGGCATAGGTCTGCTCGAACATCATGTCGATCTCGCCCGACAACAGCGCAGTGGCGGCCGGGCCGCCGCCCTTGTACGGTATGTGCAGCAGCTCGCTGCCGGCGGCGTCTTCGAAGAGCTCGGCCGAGAGATGGTGGGCACCGCCGTTGCCGGCATTGCCGATGCTCACTGCCTGGGGCTTGACCTTGGCCGCCGCGATCGCATCCGCGACGGTCTTGAACGGCTTGTCGGCACGCGTCACGAGCACGAGCGGGGCCTTCTCGACCAGGACCACCGGTACGAAGTCCTTGGCCGGATCGAAGGTCATCTTCGGGAATATCGACGGGTTGACCGTCAGTGGCCCCATCGCACCGATGCCGAATGTGTAGCCGTCCGGCGTGGACCGCGCCACGAAGTCGTGGCCGATGTTGCCGCTGGCGCCCGGCTTGTTGTCGACCACGATCGGCTGGCCGAGCGTCGCCCCGACGGGAGCGCCGAGCTGGCGTGCGCGCAGGTCGTTGTTCCCACCGGCGGAGAACGAAACGACCATCCTGATCGGCCTGACCGGATAGTCCTGGGCGTGGGCCGCGAGCCCCGCGGCGCAGACGACCGCACCTACGAAGCCGCGCAGCAGGCCGCGCGCAAGAGATTGAGGCAGAGGGAGTTGCATGGAATCGTCCTGTTCAATTTTGGGGTGTGATCTCGGCATCGGTGGCTTTCGAACCGGGCCGTTCAGTTTTCAGGGGTGATCTTGGCGTCGGCAACCAGCTTTTCGAACCGCGCCGACTCGCTCTGGATGAAGCCCTTGAACTGGGCAGGGTCCATCGGCGCCGGCTCGGCGCCGAGCTCATTGAGCCGCTTGACGAGATCGGGGTCCTGGAGTGCCTGCGCGACCGCGGTGTTCAGCTTCTGGACGACGGCCGTTGGGGTCTTCGCAGGGGCGAAGAGTCCGAACCAGTTGTCGAGCGAATACTTCTCGAGCCCCGGGGTCTCGGCGATCGGCGGCAGGTCGGGTGCGAGCGTCGACCGCTTGGGCGAAGTGATCGCGATGGCGCGAACCCGGCCGTCCTTGAGGAACGGCCGCGCGGCGCCGAGGCTCACGAAGGTCATGTCGATGCTGCCACCGGCCGTGTCGGTGAGTTGGTTGGAGGCGCCGCGGTAAGGCACGTGCGTCAGCGGCGTACCGGAGAGCTGTTCCAACATCTCCCCGGCGAGGTGCTGCGGGTTGCCGATGCCGCTGGTCCCGTAGCTGACCTTGCCCGAGTTCGCCTTGGCGAAGGCCAGCAACTCGGGGATCGAGTTGATCGGCAGCTTCGGGTTGACCACGACGGCGTTCGGCACCTTGACGACCAACGTGACCGGTGCCAGATCCTTCTCCGGCGCGTACTGCATCTTCGCCTTGTAGACGTGCGGGTTGATCGCCGTCTCGCCGGCCGTCGCCAGCAACAGGGTGTGGCCGTCGGCCTGGGCGCGCACGACGGCCAGCGTGCCGATCATGCCGCTGCCGCCGGCCTTGTTCTCGATGACGACGGTCTGGCCGAGGGACAGGCGAAGCTTTTCGGCCAGCAGTCGGGCCGTGACGTCGACCCCGCCGCCGGTGGAGAACGGAACGACGATGGTCAGCGGTCGCGTGGGGTAGGGCGCGTCCTGCGCGATCGCGGCGAAAGGAACTGCCGTCGCGGCAAGGATGGCGGCGCAAAGCGCGCGGCGGGTCATGTGCACGGGATGTCTCCTTGGTGGCCGATGGATTCGGCCTCGGGAGTGATCGTAGGTGCGCTGGCCCGCGGGGAAAAGTGATCTCTGGCCAACGGTTCGTTCTCGTCTGGAGAACGCGGACCTTCGAATCAGGGACGCCGCACTATTGAAACCCGTCGACCTTCGTCGACCCCGCCGACCTCGTCGAGTTCATCGAGTCCATCGAGTCCGTCGAGTTCATCGATGGCCGCGATCAGCGACGCCGCACGATTGCGCGGCGGGCATGCCTGATGCCTTCACCGGTCCCCGAAAGATTTCCCCTGCGCCCTCCGACGGCCGCAGCGATCCTGTCCGTCGCGCGCGCACTTTCCCCAGGAGTTCAACATGCCCACCACCGCCGATCTTCTGATCGATACGCTGATTGCCTGGGACGTCGACGTCGTGTTCGGCTTGCCTGGCGACGGCGTCAACGGCATCTTCGAATCGCTGCGCAAGCGCCAGGACCGGATCCGCTTCGTGCAGGCGCGACACGAGGAGTCGGCGGCCTTCATGGCCACGGCCTATGCCAAGTGGACGGGGAAGCTCGGCGTATGCGTCGCCACTTCCGGGCCCGGCGGCACACACTTGTTGACGGGACTCTACGATGCCAAGCTCGACCAGGCGCCGGTGCTGGCGATCACCGGGATGCAGTTCCATGACCTGATCGAGACGTTCACGCAGCAAGACATCGATCTCACACGCGTGTTCAACGACGTGACGGCCTACAACGCCCACGTCAGCGACCCGGCGCACGTCGAGAACGTCACGAGCCTTGCCTGTCGGACGGCGCTGGCGCAACGCGGCGTTGCCCACCTGTCCATTGCCAACGATATCCAGGAACAGGACCTGTCGGAGGCCAACCGCTCGAAGCGAAACCGCCCGAACCATACGCCGCAGAGGATGTTCCATGGGCAGGACCAGCCCGACGATGCGCAGTTGCAGGGAGCAGCGAAGCTGCTCAATGGCGCCTCGAAGGTGGCGATCCTCGCCGGCCGCGGCGCGCTGGGCGCCGCCGCCGAGCTCGAGCGGACCGCGGCGCTGCTCAACGCGCCGGTGATCAAGGCCTTGCTCGGCAAGGCTGTCTTGCCCGACGATCATCCCTACACGACCGGCGGCATCGGACTGCTCGGGACACTGCCGTC
>JBEVJQ010000148.1:0-5372 GCA_040510055.1 Burkholderiaceae bacterium
CGAGCCGTTCGACATCGTGATGCTCGCCGCCAACGCCATCGATGCGCTGATCGCCGAGGGCAAGGTGGTCGCCGGCAGCCGCGTCGACCTGGTCGATTCCGGCGTCGCGCTGGCGGTCCGCGCCGGCGCGCCACACCCGGAGATCGGATCGGAAGCCGCGCTGAAGGCAGCGGTGCTGGCGGCCGCCTCGGTCGGCTACTCGACCGGTCCCAGCGGAGTCGCGCTCGCGAAATTGTTCGAACGCTGGGGCATTGCCGAGGCCATCGCAGCGCGGCTGGTCCAGGCGCCGCCGGGCGTGCCGGTCGGTTCACTGGTAGCCGATGGCCGTGTGGCGCTGGGCTTCCAGCAACTGAGCGAACTGATGCACCTCGACGGGATCGACGTCGTCGGCCCGATGCCTCCGGCGATCCAGATCACGACGACGTTCTCGGCCGGCATCGGCGCCGCCGCCGGCGACGCCGCCAGCGCCCGCCGCTTCATCGCCTACATGGCGTCACCGGACGTGGCGCCGATCAAGCGGCGCAACGGCATGGAGCCGGCGCGGAGCGGCCTCAACCCGGCCTGAGGAACGCGGCCAGCGCGGCGACGTCGTCGTCGAACATCTGGCCCGATTCGGCCCTCAGCACTGCATCGTCGGGACCGACGACCACGGTCACCGGCAGTCCCTTGGGCTTGGCCAACCGCGCCGCCAGCGCCGGCGAAAGCCAGGCCGAGGGAAAGGTGTAGCGCTTGCGCTTCAGGTGCGCGGCGGCGATCTCGGCGCTGCGATCGATCGACAACCCCAGCACCAGCATTCCGCGCAGACGTTGTTCGCGCCACAGCGACTCCATCAGCGGCGACTGCTCGGCGCAGAACGGGCACCAGCTCGCCCACCAGTAGATCACCGTCACCTTGCCGCTGCGATCGGCGGCGCCCAGCGTCGTGCCATCGAGCAGCGGTACGTCGCCGAGCGCGAGACGGCTGCCGACGGCCGGCACCGGCAGCTCACCCCGCGGCTCGGTCGATGCCGACAGGATGGTCGGGGGCGGAGCAAGCGCCCTGACCCATCCCGACTCGCCCACAGCGATCGCGCCGGCGGCGGCGAGCCACAACCGGCGTCCGCGACCGGTCGGATCGCTCTTGCCGGGAGGGTCGTCGCGGACTGGCTCCATGGCGCCGATTCTCGCAGGAGTCGGCGCTCGGCGCGTTCACGACGCTTCGGCGTCGCGCGCACGGCCGGGCGCCAGCGTCCGGAGGGTGACGAACGCGGTCACTGCCGAGGCGAGCGCGACCAGCGCTGCGATCAGCGCCGCGCTGCGAAACGCGGTCGTCAACGACCCACCGACGCCGGCGATCACGGCACCGGCGAGCGCAGTTGCGATCAGGCTGCCGGTGCGCGCGATCGCGCTGTTGAATCCCGAGGCCGCGCCGGAATGCCGGTCATCTACCGACGCGAGCACCGCCGTGGTCAACGGTGCGGCGGTCGCGGCCATGCCCAGCGCCACCAGCAGCAATCCCGGCAGCACGCCGACCCAGTAGCCGGCCTGCGGATCGATTCGACCGAGAAGGACGAACCCGGCACAGGTCACGAACGGACCGACGGTGAGCGGCCAGCGCGGACCGATCCGGGCGGCAATCCGTCCCGTGGCCTGCGAGCCGATACCGATCACCAGCGAGAATGGCAGCAACGCCAGCCCGGCGGCGAGCGGCGAGTAGTGGCCGTCGACGATCAGCAGGTAGGGCAGCAGCATGAACAGGCCGCCGAGCGCGCCGTAGAGCAGGAAGGTCACGACCGTGAGACCGACGAACGCCTCTGAGCCGAACAGGGTCGTCGGCATCAATGCGCGCTCGCCGCGCCGGTGCTCGACGCCGATGAACAGGCCCAGCAGCACGATACCGGCGACGGCGGCGATCGCAGCCGCCGACATCGAGCCTTGCCGGCTCGACCAGACGGTCAGAGCCCAGGTCAGCGCCCCGAGGGCGGCGATCGACAGCAGAGCGCCGGCCCCGTCCAGCGGCTCGCGGTCCGCATCGCTCTCGGCGACGTAGCGCCGGGCGATGACCAGGGCGGCCAGCGACAACGGCAGGTTGACGTAGAAGATCCAGCGCCAGCCGGCAGCCTCGACCAGCCAGCCGCCCAGCGGCGGGCCGGCGGCACCGGCGATGGCGCCGGCGGCCGCCCAGGTGCCAATCGCTGTGCCGCGTGCCTCGCCGACGAACGCACTGCCGAGGATCGCGAGGCTGTTGGGCATGAGGAACGCAGCGCCGACCCCTTGCAGCGCGCGCGCCACCAGCAGCACCGGCAGGTTCGGCGCCAGCGCACAGGCGAGCGAGGCCAGAGCGAACAACGCGATGCCGCTCACGAGCATCCGGCGGCGCCCATAGTGATCGCCGGCTGCGCCGCCGAACAGCAGCAACGCAGACAGTGGCAGCAGGTAGGCGTTGACCGTCCACTGCAGTTCCGCCGAGTCGGCCTGCAGGCCGGCACCGATGGCCGGTAGCGCCACGTTGACCACCGAGCCGTCGATGAACGCCAGGCTCGAGGCGCAGATCGTGGCCACGAGTGTCCAGCGAGGGTGGGAACAGGCCCGGCCGCGCTGGCTGTGCGCCGTTGCCTGGTCACACGGCGCAGGTAGGGCAGTCGTCAAGGGGGGCCGTCATCGGTGATCGTGATCGCGGATAGTAGTGCCCGACGGATCGAGGCGACGCGTTGCGATCGAAGGGCCCGCGCCACCGTCGCCTTCGCCCCCGTCGCCTTCGCCCCTGTCGGGCTTCGTCTCCGTCGGCCTGCGCCGCCGTGCGATGATGCCCCGACCCTGCAGTCGGAGCCGGTCCTTCGTCGCGATGCCTCGTCTGTTCGTCGGCCTTCGTCCACCCCGCGTCGTCCGCCGCCTGTTGCTCGATCTGATGAGCGGCGTCGCCGGCGCACGCTGGCAGAACGACGGACAGCTGCACGCCACGCTGCGGTTCATCGGCGCCGTCGAGCCGGGGATCGCGCAGCAGGTCGTCGCGGCGCTGCGCACCGTCGAGGCAACACCGATCGAGCTGGCCGTCCGTGGCGTGGGTCGGTTCGTGAGCCGCGGCCGGCCGCGTGCGCTCTGGGCCGGCCTCGTCCCGCGCGACGGACTGGCGGCGCTTCATCGCGACGTCGATGCCGCGTTGACAGCCATCGGGTTGCCGTCGGACCCAAAGGGGTTCGTTCCGCACATCACGCTGGCCCGACTCAATGCGCGCACCGGACCGATCGAACCGTTCCTTGCCGCGCATCGCGACCTGACCAGCCCGCCATTCGCGATCGATGAACTGGTCCTGTACGAAAGCCATCTGGGCAAGGAAGGGTCGCGCTATGAACCGATCCTCCACCACCGCCTGGACGCAGGCTGAGCGCGAGAGGTCGATCAGGCAAGCGATGCCGCGTTCGGCATCCGGAAGTTCACCGCAGCCAGCGCCGCGTCGAGCGCGGCGCGCTGTCCTTCGTCCAGTTCGACCAGCGGCGGCCGGACCGTGGCCCAGTCAGCCCGACCCGACTGCGCGGCGATCGCGGCCTTCATCGCCGGAATCATCACGTAGGCACCGAACACGGCGCGGGTCACGTCGAGCGCCTTCTGCTGGTCATCTGCATCGGCGCTCTGCCACTGTCTGCAGAGCTTGACGATCGGGCCCGGGTTCACGTTGCCGGTCGCGGTGATGCACCCGGCCCCGCCGGCACGAAGCGTCGCCAGCAGGAAGCTCTCGCTACCGGCGAAGACGTCGAACCCCTGCGGCTGGAACCGCTCGAGCATCGCTTGCGTATTCTTCCAGTCGCCGGAGCTGTCCTTGACTCCGGCCACGATGCCGGGAAACGCCTTCAGCAGCCGCTCGATCAAGGTCAGCGTGATCGGGACCTGCGAGACCGGCGGGATGTGGTAGACGTAGACGCGCAGCCGCTCGTCAGCAACGCCGTCGATCACCGCCGCGAACGCGCGGAACAACCCTTCGTCGCTCACGCCCTTGTAGTAGAAAGGCGGCAGCATCAGCACGCCGGAGCAGCCAGCGGCGACCGCGCGCTTCGTGAGTTCGATCGTATCGGGCAATGCACAGCACCCGGTGCCGGGCATCATCCGGGCCGCGGGCAGGCCCGCTTCGAGCAGCGTATCGAGCAGTCGCAAGCGCTCGGCGACCGACAGCGAATTCGCCTCGGAGTTGGTGCCGAACACGGCGAGCCCGACGTCCTGATCGAGCAGCCACCGGCAGTGGCGCAGGAACCGGTCCGCCGCCGGCCTGAGGTCGGGCTCGAAAGGGGTCAGTACCGGCGACAGGACGCCGCGGATCCGTTGTGCAGTGCTCATCGTTGGTCCATGGTCGAGCGACGCGGGTCGCAGACCGCGCGCCGGATTGCGATGCCCGCGATGTTGCCGCAGTTTGGCGCAGAATGCCTGGTTCCGATCGGTGGCCGATAACCGAAGGCAACCAGAAAAAGGAAGGAGACTGCAGATGACGAATCGCCTGCTGACCGCGCTGGCACTGGCCAGCGCTGCCTGGCTGAACGCGGCCGCGCCGGCGACTGCCGCCGCTGCCTGGCCCGAGCGCCCGGTCCAGATGATCATCCCCTACCCGCCCGGCGGCGCCACCGACGTGATCGGACGGATCCTCGCGCAACGACTGTCGACCGGGCTGGGACAACCGGTCGTCGTTGAAAACAAGAGTGGTGCCGGCGGCAATATCGGCGCCGGGGTCGTGGCCAAGGCGAAGAACGACGGCTACACCATCCTGATGGCGGCGATGACTTCGCACTCGACGATGGCCACGCTCGAGAAGGGGCGGCTGTCGTATGACCTGTTGAACGACCTGACGGCGGTCCAGGTCGTGGGCTACGTCCCGCTGGTGTTCGTCGTCCATCCGTCGGTGCCGGCGAAGACCTTCTCCGAACTGGTCGCCTTCGCCAAGGCCAATCCGGGCAAGTTGAACTACGCCTCGTCGGGCGCCGGCGCGCCGCAACGGATGGCGGCCGAGCTGTTCCGAAAGCAGGCGAACGCCGAGATGATCCACGTTCCCTACAAGGGCAGCGGCCCGGCGATGACCGACCTGGTCGGTGGCCAAGTCAACATGATGGCCGAGACCGTCCCGGCCGCGCTGCAGTTCGTCAAGTCCGGCAAGCTGCGGGCCCTCGCGGTGACCACCGCAGAGAAGATCTCGATGCTGCCCGACGTGCCGACCGTGGCCGAGTCCGGTGGCATCTGGAAGGATTTCGAGGTCGTCTCGACGTTCGGCGTCATGGTGCCGCAGGGAACG
The DNA here is from genome assembly GCA_040510055.1 of Burkholderiaceae bacterium. GTDB lineage: Bacteria > Pseudomonadota > Gammaproteobacteria > Burkholderiales > Burkholderiaceae_E > Lautropia. The sequence goes on from JBEVJQ010000148.1 coordinate 5,251, forward strand.
CCGCAACCGGTGGTGGCGCGGCTCAATGCCGAGCTGGCGAAGATCATGCAGAACCCGGAAGCCAAGGAACAGATGCTGCAGCAGGGCGTCTACGCCATGCCGCCGCAGACGCCCGACAAGGC
>JBEVJQ010000149.1:0-5345 GCA_040510055.1 Burkholderiaceae bacterium
CGGCCCGTCGACGTGCTCGCGAGCGACTGGGATTGCACGCTCGAGGAAACGACCACTGGAGCGGCCGACGTGGTCGACGGCGTCGACTACCGGGCGCAGCCGGCGGTGCGGTTGGGGTTGAACAGCGTGCGCGGGTTGCAGGAGGTCGCAGGCCGGCGCGTGGTCGCGGCGTGTCGCGACGCCGGCGGGTCGCAGCGGCCCGTCGTTCGCAGCGTCGAGACGCTGGCGATCGCCGCCGATCTCGATCGGCATGCGTTGCAGTTGCTGGCACGGGCCGGGGCGCTCCAGCGACTGGCCGGGCACCGGAGCCAGGCCGCGTGGGAGGCCGCCGGCGTTCATCGGCTGCCGGGCGTGCTGGCGCAGAGTCCGTTCGACGAGACGCCCGTCGACCTGCCGGCGCCGAGCGAGGGCGAGGAAACGGTGGCCGATTACCAGTCGCTGGGGATTCCGATGGGACGGCACCCACTGGCGATCCTGCGCGAGCGATTGGCGCGCTACGGGGTCGAGCCGGCGGCGGTGCTGAAGGGTTATCCCGATGGACGAGCGGCACGCGCTTCGGGGCTGGTGACCCATCGACAGCGGCCGGAGACGGCGAAGGGGGTGATCTTCGTCACTCTCGAGGATGACACCGGAGCGGTGAACGTCATCATCTGGCCGGACGTACTGGAACGGGATCGGCGGGCGGTGCTGGGCGCTACGTTGATGACGGTCTACGGGAAGTGGCAGCGCGACGTGCACACCGGGGGGAAGGTGATGAACCTGGTGGCGGGACGGGTGGTCGATCACTCGGCCCTGCTCGGGAAGCTGAAGACGACCAGTCGCGATTTTCGTTAGACAGATCCCCAGGACGGACCGACGCGCTCTGGCCGATGATCGCCCCGTTCAGGTGCGGGCACCTATACTGCCTGGCCGCCCACGACCCGCCCTCCTCGGTTCATGTCCATCCCTCGCCGACGCATCACGACCGCCCTGCTCGCCCTCGCCCTGGCCGGCGCGAGCCGCCCCGTCCTCGCCCAGGCCTGGCCTGCCGGCCGACCGATCCGTCTGATCGTCGGCTACCCGCCGGGCGGCGGGATCGACTTCGCGGCGCGCACGGTCCAGCCCGCGATCGAGAAGGCACTGGGCGCGCAACTGGTCATCGACTACAAGCCCGGCGCGAGCGGGATGATCGCCGCGGCCGAACTGGCGCGCGCGGCCCCGGACGGATACACGGTACTGCTCGCCAACACCGGCCCGTTCGCGATCGCGCCGCACCTGCAGCGCAAGGCGCCGTACGATCCGATCGCCCAGTTCACCTGGATCGCGCAGATCAGCGAGGGCAGCTACGTTGTCGTGACCCGCGCCGACCACCCGGCGAACGACCTGACCGAATTCATCGCCTGGGTGAAGTCGCGGCCCGGGCAGGTCAATTTCGCATCCGCCGGCATCGGCACGTCGACGCACCTCAACGGCGAACTGCTGAACCAGGCGGCGGACCTCGACATGACCCACGTGCCGTACAAGGGCAGCGCGCCGGCGATCCAGGAACTGGTCGGTGGCCAGACCCAGGTACTGGTCGACGCCGGCACCGTGCTGATTCCGCAGGTCCGCGGCGGCCGACTGAAGGCGCTCGCTGTCACCGGGGCGAAGCGGGACCCGGCACTGCCCGACGTGCCGACGGTCGTGGAGCTGAAGCTGCCGGCGTTCGAGGCCGCCGGCTTCCAGGGACTGGTCGGGCCGGCGAACCTGCCGCCGGCGATCGTCGAACGGCTGGCCGGTGCCATCGAGTCGGCAGTCCGCGACGACGACGTGCGCGCGAAACTGCTGGGCGCCGGCAGCGAGCCGCGCTACCGGTCGCCGGCGGAGTTCGCCGCGTTCGGCCGCGCCGAGAACGACAAGTGGCTGCGGCTGATCCGCGAGCGCAAGCTGCAGACCGATTGAACGGCTCCGCGACCGGCGCTCAAGGCGGCAAGGTGCCGCCGCTCAGGGCGGCGGGGTAACGGCGCCGGCCGCAGCGAGCGCCTCGTCGAACAGTTCGAGCATCTGCCGCGCGAAGCGCCGCATGTTCAGGGGGCGATCGGTCCCGCCGTTCTCGACCGTTCGCGAAACCGTCGCAGCAGGCCCGACCACGGCCAGGGTCACATGGCCGGACGCATCGCCGTAGCGGCTTCCGGTGGGCCCGGCCGCCCCGCTCTCGCCCAGTCCCCAGCTCGCGCCGTGCCGCTCGCGGATGCGGACGGCGATCGCGCGCGCGTAGGGTTCCGTTTCCGCGCGCATGCCGGCCATGTCTTCGGTCGTCATGCCGAGCAGCGCTGCCCGCGCCGCCTTGGTGTAGACGACCGCGCCACCGGTGAAATAGGCCGAGGCGCCGGGTACCGCGAGCAGCGCCGCGCAGACCAACCCGCCCGCCGACGATTCGGCGACGGCCACCGTCTCGCCGCGTTGGCGAAGGATGGTGGCGATCCGGTCGGCCAGCGTCGCAAGGTCCGCGTCGGATGTCATCGATTCCCCCGTTGCCGTCGTTCGACGAAGTTCACCAATGTCGAGGTTCATACAATCGCCGCTCGCCGCGATCGACCGCCCCTCGGCGCAACCGATGGCTCTGATTCACGCAACCGCCAGTTACCGTACGGAACCGGCCCGATGACTATTCTCGCTCCGTCCGCCGATTCGCCCGCACTCGACCCCCGGTCCGCTGCGGCGATTCGTGCGCGCGGCCTGGTCAAACGATTCGGAGACGTCTGCGCGGTCGACGGGATCGATCTCGATGTCCCGCGCGGGATGATCTTCGCGCTCCTCGGGCCCAACGGCGCCGGCACGACGACGCTGATGCGCCTTCTCGCTACCCTCACCCGGCCCGATGCCGGCTCGGCCACCGTGATGGGGCACGACCTCGTTGCCGCGCCGCAGGCCGTACGCGGCGCGATCGCGATGACGGGCCAGTTCGCGTCACTCGACGAGGACCTCACCGGCCGCGAGAACCTCGTCCTACTGGCGCGGCTCTGGGGGTTCAGGGGCCGGGCCGCGAAGGACCGCGCCGGCAGCCTGCTCGCGGCTTTCGATCTCTCGGACGCAGCGGGCCGGCAGGTCAAGAATTATTCGGGCGGGATGCGGCGCCGGCTCGACATCGCCGCGTCGCTGCTGGTCACGCCCGGCGTCCTGTTCCTCGACGAACCGACGACGGGGCTCGACCCCGGCGCGCGCCAGGGCGTCTGGCGTCTGATCCGCGCGCTGGCCGAAGCGGGCGTCACCGTCCTGCTGACGACGCAGTATCTCGACGAAGCCGACCAGCTCGCGGCGCGCATCGCGGTGATCGATCACGGCAAGAAGATCGCCGAGGGCACCAGTCGCGAGTTGAAGGCCGCGACGGGTTCCGGTTTCCTTCACGTCGCACTGGCCGACAACGATCGGATCGACGAGGCCGCACGGTTGCTCGAGGGAGCGCTCGGCGGCAAGGCGCAGCACAGCGCCGAAGGGGCGGCGCTGTCGATCGCCGCGCGCTCGGGCGGCGACGCCAACGCGGCGATCGGCGCGCTGCTGGCCGCCGGAATCGAGCTGACCGATTTCTCGATGGGCAGGCCCAGCCTGGAGGAGGTCTTCTTCGCCCTGACCGGCAGACGCGAGCACGAGGGCGAAGAGGCAGGAGGCGCGGCATGATCGAATCGACCCCCCTGCTCGAGCCCGCGGTCCGATCGACGTCCGTGCCCGGGCCAGTGGCTCGGTCGACGCCAGTGCTCGAGCCCGTTACCCGACCGCCGCCGCCCTCGGCGGCATCGAATGCGCTCGCCTTCGGCTGGCGGGCGGTGCTGAAGTTCAAGCACCTGCCCGAGCAGCTGTTCGACCTGGTGATGACGCCGATCATGTTCACCCTGCTGTTCACGTTCGTGTTCGGCGGGGCGCTCGCGGGCTCGATCGGGGGATACCTGCAGTACTTCCTGCCCGGGATCCTGGTCCAGACGGTCGTGTTCAATGCCGTCTATTCGGGGATGGGGCTGTCGACGGATCTGGGCAAGGGCTTGTTCGACCGATTCCGGTCGCTGCCGATCTGGCCGCTCGCGCCGTTCGCCGGACTGATGGTCGGCGACGTCCTCCGCCACCTGATCGCCGGCGCCATCATTCTCGCGATCGGCCTGCTGCTGGGCTACCGGCCCGAAGCCGGTGTCCCCGGAGTCGTTGCCGGCTTCGCGCTGCTGCTGGTGATCGGCTTCGGCGTAGGCTGGGTGTTCATCGTCCTCGGCCTGCTGATCCGGACCCCGACCGCGGTCATGAACGCTCGGCTTCGGCTTCTTGTTCCCGCTGGTGTTCGCCTCCAACATCATGGTCGATCCTGCGACGATGCCGGGCTGGTTGCGCACGTTCGTCGACGTCAATCCGGTCTCGCTGATGACGACGGCGCTGCGCGGGCTGCTCGCGGGCACCGTCACCGTCGGCCAGATCGCGCTGGCGCTGGCGGCACCAGTCCTGCTGACGGTGGTGCTGGCGCCGCTGACGCTCTGGCTCTACCGGAGGCGCTAGATGTTTCGCAAGTAAACGGTCACCCGCGATCACGCCGACGATGGTGACCATGGTGATCCAGGCTTCCGGATGGCGTTCAGGGTCGCTCGACACGCGCCGCCCGGCATGCTCTACGATAGGGCCCGTACGCGACGGCACGGTTGCCGAGCGGGCACTTCAAGGGCGGCACCGGGCGGCAATGAGTCCGGCAGGCGCCGCCCGAGCACAGGAGCGCAGATGACAGCCACCCCACATTCCGTCGAATCCACCACCTCGGGCGCGCCGATGCACCGCGGACGAGGCTGCGGCTCGGTCGGCTTCTGGTACATCGCCGCGACCGTCGCCGGCTTCGTGATCTTCTGGCCGATCGGCCTCGCGATGCTCGCCTGGGCGTTCTGGCGCGACGAGATCAGGTCGTCGTCGCTGTGGCACTCGCTGCGCGGCGCGCGTGTCCCGAGCGGGCCCGACATCGCCGGCTTCATGGCCCGTCGGCCGAGCAACGCGGCGCTGGCCGAGTACCTGGCACGCGAACAGCGGCGCCTGCGCGACGAGCAGGAGAAACTGGACGAACTCGTCAGGGCGTTCGAGGCCTTCAAGGAAGCCGAGCGCCAGGCGAACGACCAGCGCGACTTCGAGAACTTCCTCCGCCAGCGGCAGGAAGGCCCTGGGCGCGACGAAGGCGCAGCGACCCGCTGAGACTGTCGTCGCGGGACCGGGCCGGCGCAGCCACGCGGTTGCGCCGGCCCTTTCACGCGGTGCCGGTTCGGCGGCGCCGGTTCGGCGGGCTACTTCGGCGGGGCTACTTTGCCGGGCTACTTTGCCGGGCTACTTCGGCGGCGCGACTTCGAGGGCACTACTTCCGCGAGCTACTG
>JBEVJQ010000150.1:0-9877 GCA_040510055.1 Burkholderiaceae bacterium
TTGCGCGCCGCCTCGCTTGCCACATCCAGCGCTTGCGATCGCAGCAGCCACTGCGCGCCGACATAGACACCGAGCAGCAGCAGTCCGATCGCGGCGATACGGCGATCGCGGCGGCGCAGACTGGCCATTAGACTGAGGGCAATGACCGCGGTGAACAATGGATCGATCACGAAGGTCGTGCCCAGGCTCACGCGCCGGTCGGAGAACGGGTAGAGCACCTGCGTGCCATAGACCGTGATGACATCCAGCACGATGTGCGAGGCGACCCCCAGGCCGCTCACCACAGCCGCTTCGCGGAACGCCTGCCAGCGGCGCGTGGCGCCACAGTAGGCGGCGCCGAGCAGCATCGCCCAGAATGGCAGCAGGAACAGCGAGTGGGTCGGCCCCTGATGCCAGTGCGCGAGAAAGCGCAGCGGATCGACGAGAAAGCCGACGAAGTCGACGTCCGGAAACGCCGCCGCGAGGCCACCGAGCAGCAGGCGTGCGCGGGGCGACAGCCGCGCGTCGGTGGTGGTCACGAGGTGAGCCGCATGCGCGCCCATCAAGGCATGCGTGAGGGTGTCCACGGCGCGAGTCAGTCTGGAAAGTGCAACGCGACTCGCTCTGCGGCCGCAAGTTGTCCTTCGAGCCAGGCACGCGTGCGGCGCGCGCCCGGCGACCTGTCCAGCAACCAGCAGCCGACGGTGCTCAGGAAAATGCCCGTGAGTACCGCTTCCTCGAGTTCGCGCCGCCAGCCGACCGTGGGCAGACAGGCCGTTTCGCGGATCCACTGCACGGTTCGGCTGACCCGCATCAGCCCCGCCGCCTGCAGATGCAGATGATCGGGCTGCAGCTTGTAGCGCAGCATTTCGACCGACAGTTCACGATGAGGTGCGAGCGTGTCGAACCACGCAAGGATGGTCCTCAGCAGCCGTTCGCGCACCGCCAGGCTGTCCCACTCCGAAGACTCTCCGGCTCGGACCAGGGCCAGGTCAGCGCGGTCGAACCAGGCCTCCGCCAGCTCGTCCTTCTGCCGAAAATGCCGGTGGATATCCGCCAGGACGAGACCCATTTCCCGCGCCACGTCGTGCAGATGGACGGCATCCCAGCCATGCCGTTCTCCGAGCGCCAGGGCGGTTTCGAGAATCAGCTCGGCCCGACCCTGGTCCTGGTTCATGGCAGGTGCGAACTTGGTCGGCCCTCAGACCAGCACCCGTTCGATCCCCCCACCGTTGGCCCGCTCGACATACTGCCGCATCCAGTCCTCGCCCAGCCGGTGGCGCGCCATCTCGACCACGATGTAGTCGGCCTCGGCGCCGATGTCGTCCTGGTACCGCGCCAGCCCCTGCAGGCACGACGGACACGAGGTCAGCACCTTGACCGCGTCGGCGCCCTGCTCGCGCAACGCCGCCGCGCCCTTCCTCATCTCCTCTTCCTTGCGAAAGCGGACCTGGGTCGAGATGTCGGGCCGGGTCACGGCGAGCGTCCCGGACTCACCGCAGCAGCGATCGCTCTTCTCGACCTTGCCGTTGACGTCGCTGTTCATCAGTTCGTTGGCGACGGCGAGCGGCTGGCGGGTCTTGATCGGCGAATGGCACGGGTCGTGATAGAGGTAGCGAACACCGGTCGCGCCCTCGACCTTGATTCCGCGCTCGAGCAGGAACTCGTGGATGTCGATGATCCGGCAACCGGGGAAGATCCGCTCGAACTCGTAGTCCTGGAGCTGGTCGTAGCAGGTCCCGCAACTGACGACCACGGTCTTGATGTCGAGGTAGTTGAGGGTGTTGGCCACGCGATGGAACAGCACCCGGTTGTCGGTGATGATCCGATCGGCCGCATCGTACTGTCCCGCGCCACGCTGCGGATAGCCGCAGCAGAGATAGCCCGGCGGCAGCACGGTCTGGACACCGGCTTCCCAGAGCATCGCCTGTGTCGCCAGGCCCACCTGCGAGAACAGCCGCTCCGAGCCGCAGCCGGGGAAATAGAACACCGCCTCGCTGTCGACGCTGGTGCGCTGCGGATCGCGGATGATCGGGACGTAACGGCTGTCCTCGATGTCGAGCAGCGCGCGCGCCGTCTTCTTCGGCAGGTTGTCCGGCATCCGCTTGTTGACGAAGTGGACCACCTGTTCCTTGAGCGGTGTCCGGCCGGTGGTGGCCGGCGGCTGGCGCGTCTGGCGGTGGGCGAGGCGCGCGAACAGGCCGTGCGCGATCCGCTGGGCGCGATAGCCGAGGCCGACCATCGCCGCACGCGTCGCCTTGATCGTGTCCGGATCCTTCGCGTTGAGAAAGAACATCGCCGTGGCGCTGCCGGCGTTGAAGCGCTTCTTGCCCATCGCACGCAACAGGTTGCGCATGTTCATCGAGACGTCGCCGAAGTCGATGTCCACGGGGCACGGCGACTCGCACTTGTGGCAGACGGTGCAGTGATCGGCGACGTCGGAGAACTCGTCCCAGTGGCGGATCGAGATCCCGCGGCGGGTCTGCTCCTCGTAGAGGAAGGCCTCGATCAGCAGCGAGGTCGCCAGGATCTTGTCGCGCGGGCTGTAGAGCAGGTTGGCGCGCGGGACGTGCGTCGCACAGACCGGCTTGCACTTGCCGCAGCGCAGGCAATCCTTGATCGAGTCGGCGATCGAACCGATCTCCGAGGCCTTGAGGATCAGCGACTCGGCGCCCATCAGGCCGAAGCTGGGCGTCCAGGCACCGCGCAAATCGCCCCCCGGCATCAGCTTGCCGGCGTTGAAGCGCCCCTCGGGATCGATGCGCCGCTTGTAGTCGCGAAACGGCGCGATCTCGTCGTCGGTCAGGTACTCGAGCTTGGTGATCCCGATCCCGTGCTCGCCGGAGATGACGCCCCCGAGCCGACGGGCGATCCCCATGATCCGGGCGACGGCGGCGTTGGCCTCCTGCAGCATCCCGTAGTCGTCGGAGTTCACCGGGATGTTGGTGTGGACGTTGCCGTCGCCGGCATGCATGTGCAGGGCGACGAACACGCGGCTGCGGCGAAAGCGCGCATGGGTGGCATCGACGTGCGCCCGGACCGGCGCCAGCGCGGCGCCGGGGAACAGCCGTGCCAGCGGATCGCGGACCTCGGTCTTCCACGAGACGCGGATCGCGCGCGACTGGAGTGCATCGAACAACACGGTGCGGGCGTTGGAACGCCCCGGGTGGTTCGAGGGCACGCGGTCGGTGGAGTGCTCGGTGGCGGACGCGTTCGCGGCCGGGTCCGGGCGGCCGGCCATGTTCTCGGCTGCGGTCTCGGCGGCGCTCTCGGCCAGCCCGTGCTCGGTCAGCTCATCGACCAGCGTGGCCAGCGGCGCCGTCATCCGGTCGAGCAGGAACTGCCAGCGCCGTCGCACGGCGCCCAGCAGTTCGCGCGCCTGACCGACCCGCTCGTCGAACTGCTGATCGGCCGCGAGCCGTGCGTCGGCCGCAGCGCCGTCGCCGGCCATGGCGTCGGTCCAGGTCGGCGCCGGCAACCCGTCGCGATTGGCGAACCAGTCACAGAGGTCGTCGAGCATCCGCAGCTTGTTCAGCGTCGACAGCTCGATGTTGATCCGCTCGATCTCGTCGGTGTACTCGCCCATCCGGTCGAGCGGGATGACGACGTCCTCGTTGATCTTGAACGCATTGGTGTGACGGGCGATCGCGGCCGTGCGCGAGCGGTCGAGCCAGAAGGTCTTGCGCGCCTCGGGCGAGACGGCGACGAAGCCCTCGCCGCTGCGGCCGTTGGCCAGACGGATGACCTCGGCCGCGGCCCGGCCGACGGCCACGTCGTCGTCACCGACGATGTCGCCGATCAGCACCATCTTCGGCAACCCGGCCCGGCGCGACTTGGTCGCGTAGCCGACGGCCCGCAGGTACCGTTCGTCGAGGTGCTCGAGCCCGGCGAGGATCGCCCCACCCGGACGCGCATCCAGGTACGACTTGATCTCGACGATCGACGGCACCGCATCCCTGGGCAGGCCGAAGAATTCGAGGCAGACGGTCCGCGTATGCGGCGGCATCCGGTGCAGCACCCAGCGCGCCGACGTGATCAGGCCGTCGCAGCCCTCCTTCTGGACGCCGGGCAGCCCCGCGAGGAACTTGTCGGTGACGTCCTTGCCCAGGCCCGTCTTGCGCAGCTTGTGCCCGGGGATCGTCAGCGTCTCGCGCCGCAGCGCCTGGCCGCGAATCCGACCGTCGCGACCCAGTTGCTTCGGCCCGTACCACGCCAGCTCGAAGGTCGCCGTCGGCGCGTCGTGGATCTTGCCCAGGTTGTGGTCGGTGCGCGTGACCTCGAGCCACTGGCCTTGCGGGTCGACCATCCGCCACCAGAGCAGGTTGTCGAGCGCCGTCCCCCAGAGCACGGCCTTCTTGCCGCCGGCATTCATCGCGATGTTGCCGCCGATGCACGAGGCGTCGAGCGAGGTCGGGTCGACTGCGAAGACGCGGCCGGCGTGCTCGGCGGCCTCGGTGACGCGGCGCGTGACCACGCCGGCGTCGGTGTCGACCGTCGCGATCTCGACGTCCCCGGTCGCGGTAGCGGTCGCCCCGGTCGACAACGCCACGGCCACGGCCAGCGGCCCGGTCACCACGGGGCCGATCCGATCGAGCTTCTCGGTGTTGATCACCGCGGCCCGCGGCGTCAGCGGCACGGCGCCGCCGGTGTAGCCGGTACCGCCGCCGCGCGGGATCACCGTCAGCCCCAACTCGAAGCAGGCCGTGACCCGCGCCGCGATTTCGCGTTCGGTATCGGGCTTCAACACGACGAACGGGTACTCGACTCGCCAGTCGGTGGCATCGGTGACGTGCGATACCCGGCTCATGCCGTCGAAGCAGATGTTGTCGGCCTCGGTGATCCGGCCGAAGCGCTGGCGCGCGCGGCGGCGGAGCCGATCGGTCTGCTCGAAATCGTCGGCAAAGCGGGCGACCGCGGCGCGTGCCAGGGCGAGCAATTCGACCACCTGGCGATCGCGCGGATGATCGGGCTGGCGCCGGCGGTCGACCTCGCGCAACCGGTGCTCGAGCGCGTCGATCAACGCGCCACGCCGCTTGCGGTTGTCGAGCAGATCGTCCTCGAGATAGGGGTTGCGCCGGACCACCCAGATGTCGCCCAGGACTTCGTAGAGCATCCGTGCCGAGCGACCGGTCCGTCGCTCGTCGCGCAACGACTCGATCAGTGCCCAGGCCGGATCGCCGAGCAGCCGGCAGACGACCTCGCGATCGGAGAACGACGTGTAGTTGTAGGGAATCTCGCGCAGGCGAGCAGGCTCGTCGCGCTGCAGCACCGTCTCGGGTGTCGGCGCGTTCATCTCGAGACCTTCATGCGAACGCATCCCATCATTCATTCTATTGCTGAAGTCGCTGACGCCCGTTCAACCGCCGGGAAAGCCCCTGCGGCGTCGGTCGGAGTTCGGGGCGTGCCACGCCGATCAGAAGAACGACATCAGCCGGTGCCAGACACCATCGGGGACCCAGAGCAGCGCGACCGTCATCCCGACGTATCGGAGCAGCTTGCCCAGCGTCATCCACGCGACCGACCGCCAGAACGGCAACCGCAGCCAGCCGGCCACGGCGCAGAGCGGATCGCCCACGGCCGGCAGGAACGAGAAGAACAACAGCTTCGGGCCGAGCCGCTCGAACCACCGCAGGTACCGGGTGCGCTGACCGCTGCCGACGGCTTCCTTCGCCCCGCGGCCCATCGCGTAGTCGACGATCCCCCCGAGCGTGTTGCCGACGGTCGCCACGATGACGACGATCCAGAACTGGTCGGGATTGAGCTTGACGTAGCCGAACACCGCCGGCTCCGAGCCGATCGGCAGCAGCGTCGCCGATACGAAGGCGACGACGAACACGGTCGACAGGCCGTGCTGGGGCAGCGCGAACCAGTTGAGCAGGCTCTGGACCAGGGACTCGAACATCGAACGGAGCGCAGGTGCGAACGACCCGGTGCGATCCGGTCGGACGCGGGCACCAGTGGGGCGGGATCAGGGGACGGGGCCAGGGGGCGAAAGTATACGGTGCGGCGGTAGAATCGTCGGCTTTTGCCCGGGCACGCCAGCATGCCGACCGACTACCTCAAGCGGATACTGAATGCACGCGTCTACGACGTCGCCGTCGAGTCGCCACTCGAGGTCGCGCCGTTGCTGTCGGCCCGCGTCGGCCGGCCGGTCTGGCTGAAGCGCGAGGACACGCAGCCGGTATTTTCGTTCAAGTTGCGTGGCGCGTACAACCGCATGGCGCAGTTGTCGGCCGACGAGCGCCGCCGCGGCGTCATTTGCGCATCGGCCGGCAACCATGCCCAGGGGGTCGCACTGGCGGCGCAGCGGCTCGGTTGTCGCGCGGTGATCGTGATGCCGGTCACGACGCCGCGGGTCAAGGTCGATGCCGTCGTGGCCCGCGGTGCCGAGGTCGTCCTCGCCGGTGACTCGTACAGCGATGCCTATCGCGAAGCCGTCGAGCGCCAGGCTGCCGAGGGCCTGGTCTTCGTTCATCCGTTCGACGACCCGGACGTGATCGCCGGCCAGGGAACCGTCGGCATGGAGATCCTGCGCCAGCATCAGGCGCCGATCGCGGCGCTGTTCGTCGCGATCGGCGGCGGCGGCCTGATCGCCGGTATCGCCGCCTACGTGAAGCAGTTGCGACCCGAGATCCGCGTGATCGGGGTCCAGACCCGCGACTCCGATGCGATGGCCCGCTCGGTCGCCGCCGGCAGGATCGTGGAGATGCCCGACGTCGGGCTGTTCGCCGACGGCACCGCAGTCAAGCGCGTCGGCACCGAGACTTTCCGGCTCTGCCGCGAGTACGTCGACGGCTTCGTCTGCGTCGACACCGACGAGATCTGCGCGGCGATCAAGGACGTCTTCGAGGATACGCGCTCGATCCTCGAGCCGTCGGGCGCGATGGCGGTCGCCGGGCTCAAGGCCTGGGTGGCCGGACGGCGCGACGGCGCGGCGTCCGAACGAGGACACGACGCCGCCCAGGGCGGACGGCCAGAGGACGTCCCGGCCGGTGCGCTGATCGCAGTGGCCGGCGGCGCCAACATGAACTTCGATCGACTGCGGTTCGTCGCCGAGCGCGCCGAACTCGGCGAGCAACGCGAGGCGATGTTCGCCGTCACCATCCCCGAGGAGCGCGGCAGCTTCCGGCGGTTCTGCGCGCTGGTCGGGCCGCGCAACGTCACCGAGTTCAACTACCGGATCGCCGACAGCCGCGAGGCGCACATCTTCGTCGGTATCCAGATCGGCGGCGCCGGCGAGACGGCGCGGATCGCCGAGACCTTCGAGCAGGCCGGCTTCGCCACGCTCGACCTGACCGGCGACGAACTGGCCAAGTCGCACCTGCGGCACCTCGTTGGCGGCCGCTCCCCGCTGGCCCGCGACGAGGCGGTGCTGCGCTTCGAGTTCCCGGAGCGCCCCGGCGCCTTGATGCGCTTTCTCGAGCGCATGGATCCGAGCTGGAACATCTCGTTGTTCCACTATCGCAATCATGGCGCCGATTACGGCCGGATCCTCGTCGGGATCCAGGTGCCGCCGTCCGACCGACCCGAGTTCGAACGCTTCCTACGGGCCCTGGGTTACCGCTACTGGGACGAGACCCGGCACCCTGCATACCGGCTGTTCCTGGGCAGCGAAGCCGCGAACGGGGGACCGTTGCCCGACGCGGCAGGGGTGAGCGCGGGCCCGATGCCCGACGCTGCCGCGATGACCGCGGCTGCCTCTATCGGCGCCGGTTAGGGCATCGGCGAGAAGGCCCGGACGGCGAGCAGAACCACCGACATATCGGGTGCGGCAAGGGCATGAGCGGCTGGACAGCCGTACTGGAGATGCGCCTGCCGCGCGGTCCGGCCGGTATCATTTTCCATCATGGCCCTGCTGACAATCGGACTGAACCACGTCACCGCCCCACTGGCGCTGCGGGAACAAGTCGCATTCGCATCCGCTGACACGACCAGCGAGGCCCTGGCGAACCTGTCGCGCCGGTTGGGCGATCTCGCCCCCGAGACCGCCCTGCTCTCGACCTGCAACCGGACCGAGGTCTACTGCACGACCGAGGCCCCGGGCGAGACCCGCCATGCGCTGCTCGACTGGCTTGCCGCCGGGCGCCAGTTCCCGGCCCGGCAACTCGAAGGACATCTCTACACGCTGCCCGACCAGCAGGCGGTCCGGCATGCCTTTCGCGTCGCCTGCGGCCTCGACTCGATGGTGATCGGCGAGCCGCAGATCCTCGGGCAGATGAAGGAGGCGGCGCGGATCGCGCACGACAATCGCTCGCTCGGCAGCCACCTCCATCGGCTGTTCCAGCGCGCCTTCTCGGTGGCCAAGACGGTACGGACACAGACCGCGATCGGAACGGAGTCGGTATCGATGGCGGCGGCCACCGTGCGCCTCGGCCGCCGGATCTTCGAGGACCTGGCCGACTTGTCCGTCTTGCTCGTCGGCGCCGGCGAGATGATCGAACTCAGTGCCACGCACTGGGCCGGCCAGGCCCGGTCGATGACGGTGGCCAACCGCACGCTGGATCGTGCTGCCCGGCTGGCCAACCGCTTCGGTGCGCAGACGATGCTGTTGTCACAGCTGCCGTCGAAGCTGGCGACGTTCGATGTCATCGTCTCCTGCACCGCCAGCTCGCTGCCGATCATAGGCCTGGGGCTGGTCGAGCGCGCGGTGCGCGAGCGCCGCCACCGGCCGATGCTGATGATCGACCTTGCCGTCCCGCGCGACATCGAAAGCGAGGTCGCACGCCTGAATGACGTCTACCTCTATACCATCGACGACCTCGGCGACCTGGTCCAGACCGGCATCGAGGGTCGGCGCGCCGCGATCTCGCAGGCCGAGGCGATCATCGACACCCAGGTCCACCAGTTCATGAACTGGATCCGCAGCCGCCAGGCAGTGCCGATCATGCAGCAGCTCCAGGACCGGGGCGACGCATTGCGCCTGGCCGAGGTCGAGCGGGCCCGCCGGTTGCTCGCGCGCGGCGATGACCCGCAGCAGGTGATCGAGGCCCTGTCGCAGGCGCTGACCAACAAGTTCCTCCATGGTTCGCGCGCGCTGCTGCAAAGCCACGGCGGCGACGATCGCGCACTGGCCGACCTGCTGGGACGGATCCTGCCCGAGCCGCGGCGGTGATCGGGCACAGCGGCAGCGGCCCGCGACCCGGATCGGACACCCGATCGCAGCGCGGGGCCTTCCGATGAAGGCGTCGCTGATCGGACGGCTCGAGCGGATGCGCGCGCGACTCGAGGAAGTCAATGCCGTGCTGGCCAGCGCGGCGACGGCCCGCGACCGCGACGCGCTGCGCGCGCTCCATCGCGAGCATGCCGAACTGTCCGAGGTGCTCGAGCACTGGACGCGCCTGCGCCAGGCCGAGCAGGACCTGGAGACCGCCGGGCAAATGCTCGACGATCCGCAGATGCAGGCATTCGCCGAAGAGGAGCAGGTCACGGCCCACGCCCGCGTCTCCGCCGAGGAAACGGTGATCGAACGCTTGCTGCTGCCGCGCGATCCGCACGACGCGCGCGATGCGATCCTCGAGATCCGGGCCGGCACCGGTGGCGACGAGAGCGCGCTGTTCGCCGGCGACTTGTTGCGGATGTACCTGCGTTACGCCGAGCGCCGCGGCTGGCGAACCGAACTGCTGTCGCAGAGCGAATCGGAGCTGGGCGGCTATCGCGAAGTCATCACCCGGATCGAGGGCGACGGCGTCTTCGGTCGGCTCAAGTTCGAATCGGGCGCCCATCGCGTCCAGCGCGTCCCGCAGACCGAGGCCCAGGGACGGATCCACACCTCGGCCTGTACCGTGGCCGTGCTTGCCGATGCCGACGAGGTCGGGGGGGTCGGGGTCGCGCCGGCGGGCGTGGGGGGGGTGGTTGTGGGTGGCTGCCGCCCCGGGCGGCCCCCCCCGCACCCAAACGC
>JBEVJQ010000151.1:0-8915 GCA_040510055.1 Burkholderiaceae bacterium
GCGGCCACTGGCGATCGTCGTGATCGGCGGCCTGGTCAGCGCCACGTTGCTGACCTTGGTGGTGTTGCCGGCGCTCTATGTGGCGGTGGCGCGGCGCTGGCCGGCGGCGATCGCCTCGGGTGACGCGTTGCCGGCTCACTGAAGCGGGCGCGTCGGGCGCGCCGCCACCGTCGAGGGCGGGCGCGTCAGTGCCGAGTGTTCGAGTTCGGGAGCGAACCTTCGACGCGTGCCCGGGTCGCGCGGGCCCCGGGCGAAGAAAAAGGGCCCGCTCGCGCGGGCCCTTGGCACTGTGCGCGATACGAGGCCATGGGCCCCGTATCGACAGCGGCCCGGACTTACATGTCCATCCCGCCCATGCCACCCATGCCACCCATCCCGCCGGGCATGCCACCGCCGGCCGGCTTGTCGTCCGGCGCCTCGGCGACCATCGCATCGGTGGTCAGCATCAGCCCGGCGATCGACGCGGCGTTCTGCAGCGCCATCCGCGTGACCTTGGTCGGGTCGACGACGCCCATCTCGACCAGGTCGCCGTACTCGCCGTTGGCCGCGTTGTAGCCGAAGTTGCCCTTGCCCTCGAGCACCTTGGCGACCACGACACTGGCTTCGGCACCGGCGTTGTTGACGATCTGGCGCAGCGGCTCCTCGACCGCGCGCATCACGATCTTGACGCCGGCGTCCTGGTCGGTGTTGTCGCCCTTGATCTTGACCGCGTTGCGCGCGCGCAGGAACGCGACCCCACCCCCGGCGACGATGCCTTCCTCGACAGCCGCGCGCGTGGCGTGCAGCGCGTCCTCGACCCGGGCCTTCTTCTCCTTCATCTCGACCTCGGTCGCAGCGCCGACGCGGATAACGGCGACACCACCGGCGAGCTTGGCCACGCGCTCCTGGAGTTTCTCGCGGTCATAGTCGCTGGTGGCTTCCTCGATCTGCGAGCGGATCGCCTTGACGCGGGCCTCGATGGTCTTGCCTTCGCCGGCGCCGTCGATGATCGTGGTGTTCTCCTTGCCGATCTCGATGCGCTTGGCGCTGCCCAGGTCCTGCAGCGTGGCCTTCTCGAGGGTCATCCCGGTCTCCTCGGCGATCACGACGCCGCCGGTCAGGATGGCCATGTCCTCGAGCATCGCCTTGCGCCGGTCACCGAAGCCCGGGGCCTTGACGGCGCAGGTCTTGAGGATGCCGCGGATGTTGTTGACCACCAGCGTCGCCAGCGCCTCGCCCTCGACCTCCTCGGCCACGATCAGCAGCGGCCGGCCGGCCTTGGCGACCTGCTCGAGCACCGGCAGCAGGTCGCGGATGTTCGAGATCTTCTTGTCGTGCAGCAGCACGAACGGATCCTCGAGGATGGCGACCTGCTTGTCCGGGTTGTTGATGAAGTAAGGCGACAGGTAGCCGCGGTCGAACTGCATGCCCTCGACGACATCGAGCTCGTTGTTGAGCGACTTGCCGTCCTCGACGGTGATCACGCCTTCCTTGCCGACTTTCTCCATCGCGTCGGAGATGATCGTGCCGATCTCGGGATCGCTGTTGGCCGAGATCGAACCGACCTGGGCGATTTCCTTGCTGGTGGTGCACGGCTTGCTGATCTTCTTCAGCTCTTCGGTCAGCGCGATCACGGCCTTGTCGATGCCGCGCTTCAGGTCCATCGGGTTCATGCCGGCGGCGACGTACTTCATGCCTTCGCGGACGATGCCCTGGGCCAGCACGGTGGCCGTGGTGGTGCCGTCACCGGCGTTGTCGCTGGTCTTGGACGCGACTTCCTTGAGCATCTGCGCGCCCATGTTCTGGAGCTTGTCCTTGAGCTCGATCTCCTTGGCGACCGAGACCCCGTCCTTGGTGACGGTCGGGGCGCCGAAACTGCGCTCGAGGACGACGTTGCGGCCCTTGGGGCCTAGGGTGACCTTGACGGCGTTGGCGAGGATGTTGACGCCTTCGACCAGCTTGGTGCGGGCGTCGTCGCCGAAGTTGACTTGCTTGGCTGCCATGAGTGGATGACTCCTGATGAGTGCTCGAATGCTCGTTGAGAGGACGGGCGGCCGACCGGTGGGTCAGCGGCCCTGGATACGACGGCGTCGTGTCACTCGACGACGGCCATGATGTCTTCTTCGCGCATGACCAGCAGCTCCTCGCCTTCGACCTTGACGGCCTGGCCCGAGTACTTGCCGAACAGCACCCTGTCGCCGACCTTGACTGCCAGCGGACGGACCTTGCCGTCGTCGTTGACCTTCCCGTTGCCGATGGCGAGCACCTCGCCCTGATCAGGCTTCTCGGCGGCGTTGTCCGGGATCACGATCCCCGAAGTGGTCTTGCGCTCGTTGTCGAGCCGCTTGATGATCACGCGATCGTGCAGTGGCCGCAGCTTCATGCATTTGCTCCTAAAACTGTCGTTGAAAGTAGAGTAGGCAGAGGGATCGGGAATGTGTCCGCCGTCCGCCCCTTCGCCTGTCTTTGTCGCTGGCCGCCGCAAGCGGCCGGGCGGGGATGAGCGACACGATCGGCCCGGTGCCTTTCGACCAGGTCGCTGCCCGGAGGGGCGCTCCCTTCCCAGGGCGGTCGTTAGCACTCGAGGCCGACGAGTGCTGATGATAGACGGGCGCCCGGCGATTTTCAACCGCCCGGCGGCCGTACCATCCGACCGCCGGCCTTGTTGCGGCGCAACATGGCAACGTATCATCGCGGTTGAACCGGGCGACCTCGCCCGGGTTGCCGCCTGACCGGGCTCCAGCCCTTTAGTCGCCCGACCGGGTCCGTACCGGTCCCCTTCCTGTTGCTTGCGCCGTGCCCCCCGCTCCGTCCTTGTCGTCCCTCGTCCGCGGCCCCTTCGTTGCCAACGCCCCCGCTTCCCCATCCATGCACCCGTGCGCCGAACCCGGATTCGACGCCGAGCGCCGCTCGCAGCGGATCGCGCTGGCGGCCGCGCTGGCCCTGGTGGCGATCTGGGGTGCCAATTTCAGTGTCCAGAAGCTGATCTTCCCGGTACTCGGTCCCGACGGCTTCCTGTTCGGCCGCTACCTGATCATGCCGCTGCTGGCGGCGTGCTGGATGGTCCAGCGCTATGGCGCCGACTGGCCGCCGGTCGAGCTCGCCGATCGCTGGCGCTTGCTGAGGCTCGCGGTGGCCGGTCACGTCCTGCACGTCGGGCTGGTCACCTGGGGGATCCACCTGTCGACGGCGTTCTCGTCGGCGGTGATGCTGGCCTGCGGGCCGCTGTTCACGCTGCTGCTGCTGCGACTGACCGGCACCGATCGCCTGACCGGCGCGCAGGTCGCCGGCGTCGTCGTCGCGCTGGCCGGAGTCGTGGTGTTCCTGTCGGAGAAGCTCGCCGGAGCCGGCTGGCGGACCGGCTGGGGCGACCTCGTCCTCCTCGTGGCGGCCTCGTTCTTTTCCTATTACACCGTCAGCGCCCGGGACCTGATCCAGCGGATCGGCGGCATGCCGGTGATGGCATACACCACGCTGATCGCCAGCCCGCTGCTGGTCGGCCTGAGCTGGACGGGTGGTGCGCGGGTCGACTGGGCCGCGCTGGGATGGGCCGGGTGGCTCGCCCTGTTCTGGTCGGTGGTGATCTCGTCGTTTCTCGGCTGGCTCCTCTGGGGGTGGGTCAACGCGGTGCGCGGTGTGGCGCGGACGGCCCCGCTGCTGTACCTGATGCCGGTCGTCGCCGGCGTCATCGCCTGGTGGGTTCTGGGCGAGCGCTTCACCGTGGTCAACGCGGGCGGAGCGGCGCTGACGCTGGCCGGGGTCGCGCTGGCGCAGGCCCGATTCGCCCGGTCGGGTGGAGCGGGGGCCGCCGGCCGATTCCCGTCGCGCCGATTGCGGCCGCGGCGGTGGCGGTTGGCGCCGATGTTCACGTTTCTGGGCGCAAACGGGCCGCTCGTCCCGGCGCGGGCACAGGCTCCCGACAACGACGACTGACCGCGGGCACAGCCGCGCAAACCGTCGATCCGATCGCCGTCGCCCGGTGACGGCGGCGCCGGAAGAATGGCCCGATGCAATCGGTCCGGCACCTCTTCGACTCGGTAGCGGATGGCTCTGCGGCCACCGCCAGTTCGGCTTCATGGCGCCGGCCGCGAGTCGGCCGCGCCGCGATGTCCGTTGTCCGCTGCGTCGGCAGCGCCGTGGTGCTGGCAGCGACGGTGCTCCCGGCGTTGCTGTGCCCCGTACCGGCGATGGCCGAGGACCAGGTCGCCGATCCGGTCGTCATCGCGCTGAGGCAGTCGGGCGTCCAGCCACGCGACTACGGACTCGTGGTCCGCGCGATCGACGGCGACGGCCTCGCCGTCAGTCATAACGCCGACATCCCGTTCAATCCGGCGTCGACGATGAAGCTGGTGACGACCCATGCCGCGATCGGCCTGCTCGGCAGCGACTACCGCTGGATCACGGGGATCTACACCACCGGCCGGATCGAGGACGGCGCGCTTCTCGGCGACCTGGTGATCAAGGGCGGCGGCGATCCGAAGCTCGTGATCGAGGACGTGAACGAACTGGTCACGAAGCTTCGTGCCGGAGGGCTGCGCGACATCCGTGGCGACCTGGTGATCGACGACGCGATCTACGGCGTCGCCTCCGATCGCCAGCCGTCGTTCGATGGCGATGACTCGCAGCCGTACAACGTCCCGCCCTATGGCGCGCTGATGAACTTCAAGGCCACCCGGTTCATCATCGACCCGCGCAAGCGCCGCATCGTTCTCGATCCGCCGCTGGCCGACGTCCGGATCGACAACCAGGTTCGCGTGCTCAACGGTCGCTGCCGCCGCGGAGATACCGGCTTTGCCATCGAGGACGCCGGCACCGAGAGCACACCCGTGATCCGCATTCGTGGTTCGATGGTCGGCGCCTGCGGCGAGCAGTTCTTCTATGCCGCTGCGCTATCGCATCGTCAGTACATTCACGGCTTCTTCAAGGCCGCCTGGATGGCCGCCGGCGGCACCCTGTCGGGATCGACGCGCGTGGTCAAGGGGGCGGCGCAGGGCGCTCCGTACTACGAGTGGCATTCGCCGCGGACGTTGGGCGATGTCGTTCGCGACATCAACAAATTCAGCAACAACGTCATGGCGCGGATGCTGATGCTGCAGATGGGTGCCCGCAATGCCCGCCAGCCGGTGTCGGTCGATGACGCGCGCTCGGCGATCCTCGACTGGTATGCGTCGCGCAACGTCCCGCTGCGCTCGCTGGTGATCGAGAACGGCTCGGGGCTGTCGCGCAACGAGCGGATCTCGGCGGCCGACCTCACCGATGTGCTGGTCGACGCATCGGCCGGTCCGGAGGCGATCCTGTTTCAGGATTCGCTGCCGCAGGTCGGCGTCGACGGCACGATGCGCAACCGGATGCGCCGCGATCCGGTCGTCGGCCACGCGAACATCAAGACCGGAACCCTGCGCAATGTCCGCGCCATCGCCGGCTACGTCACGGCCGCCTCCGGCGTCCGCTATGCGCTGGCGCTGATCGTCAATGGACCCCATGCCGACGGCGCCCGGCGCGCGCAGGAAGCGCTGCTGCGCTGGGTCTACCACAACGGCTGACCGAGCGGGCTGACCGAGCGGGCACGATCTCGGAAAGGCGCCTTCACCGCCCGCCTTCGATCCCCAGCGATGACCAGATCGCGTCGACGCGGCGCCTGACGGCGTCGTCCATCACGATCGGTCGTCCCCACTCGCGCGTCGTCTCGCCGGGCCACTTGGACGTCGCATCGATTCCGACTTTCGAGCCGAGACCGCTGGTCGGCGAGGCGAAGTCGAGATAGTCGATCGGCGTGCGCTCGACCAGCGTGAAGTCGCGGACCGGATCGACGCGCGTGGTCATCGCCCAGATCACCTCGGCCCAGCGCCTGACATCGATGTCGTCGTCGCAGACGATGATGAACTTGGTGTACATGAACTGGCGCAGGTAGCTCCAGACGCCGAACATCACCCGCTTGGCATGGCCGGGGTACGCCTTCTTCATCGCCACCACGGCAAGCCGGTACGAGCACCCCTCTGGTGGCAGATAGAAATCGGTGATCTCGGGGAACTGGCGCTGCAGCAGCGGTACGAACACTTCGTTCAGCGCAACGCCCAGCATTGCCGGCTCGTCCGGCGGCTTGCCGGTGTAGGTCGACAGGTAGACCGGGTCGCGTCGCATGGTGATCCGGTCGACGGTGAACACCGGGAACCGCTCCTGTTCGTTGTAGTAACCGGTGTGATCGCCGAACGGTCCCTCGAGTGCCTGCTCGAAGGCGTCCGCGCCGTCGGGGTCGGGTCGGATCGCGCCCTCGAGGACGATCTCCGCGGTTGCCGGGACCTCGAGGGTCGAGCCCAGGCAGCGGGCCAGTTCGGTGCGGGCACCGCGAAGCAGGCCGGCGAACTGGTATTCGGACAGGTTGTCGGGGACCGGGGTCACGGCGCCGAGGATCGTGGCCGGATCGGCGCCCAGAACGACCGCGATCGGAAACGGCTGGCCGCGATGGGCGCGGGCATGGTCGCGGAAATCGAGAGCACCGCCGCGATGGGCCAGCCAGCGCATGATGACGCGGCGGCGATCGAGCACCTGCTGGCGATAGATGCCGAGGTTCTGCCGCGCCTTCAGCGGTCCGCGCGTGACCACGAGTCCCCACGTCAGCAGTGGCGCGGCGTCCTCGGGCCAGCAGGTCTGTACGGGGAGGGTGCCGAGGTCGACATCGTCGCCTTCGATCACGATCTGCTGGCAGGGGGGCGAGCCGACGCGCCGCGGCGCCATGTTCATCACCTGGCGCAGGACCGGCCACTTGTCCCAGGCGTCGCGCAACCCCTTTGGCGGTTCCGGTTCGCGCAGATAGGCCAGCAACTGGCCGACTTCGCGCAGTGCCCCGACCGACTCCTGCCCCATCGCGAGCGCCACCCGTTCGGTCGTGCCGAACAGGTTGGCGAGCACCGGCATGGTCCAATGCCGGTCGCCGTGGCGCGGGTTCTCGAACCATAGCGCCGGGCCGCCGCGACGCAAGGTCCGGTCGGCAATCTCGGTCATCTCGAGGTGCGGCGAGATCGGCGCCGCGACCCGCTTGAGCAGGTTGCGGCCCTCGAGCAGCGAGACGAACTCGCGCAGATCGCGATAGACGGAACCGGCCATGACGGCAGTGTCGCACGCCGTGTCGGCGCTAATGCTGCCACCGCCAGCATGGGTGGTTTCGCTGGGTACGGACTTTGCGGTCTTTCACCTTGTGATGTGGATAGCCCCGTCCAGTATCCTCCGCGCTGCCGTCGAGCCGGCGGCTGGCCCCCGGCGCCGGCTCCCGTTGTGGCCGGCCGCGATCTGCCTCGTCGCAGCATTCTGTCGCCCCGACGCGCAGGCGACGATGCGCGAGATGGCGCCGCTGCCCGCGTCCTGGTCCCCGCTGCCCGTGATGGCCGTGACCACCGACGCCTTGCCGCAACTGGGCTTCGGCGCTGCCGCGCGGTCAGCAAGCCCGCCGCCAGCGGCAATATCGGTCACGCACGCAATCGAGCCGGCAGGCGCCGATCCGACGGCGCTTGGTTCGTTGCCACCACCGTGGTGGGTTCCGTCGAGCGGCAAGCTGGCCAGCGAACATGTCGAGCCAGCGCAGCAGGCGCTGGTCCGGCATATCGTGGCCAACTGGCGGGTCGACGGCACACAGGTCCGGCGCTACGTAGCCCGGGTCTGGCGTGCCGCCGCGGATCTCGAGATCGATCCCTTCCTGATGCTGGCCGTGATGGCGACCGAATCGAGCTTCGACCCGCGCGCCCAGAGCGTGCGTGGCGCGCAAGGGCTGATGCAGGTCCACACGCAGATGCACCTGGAGAAGTTCAAGCCGTATGGCGGCGCGGCGCGCGCATTCGAGCCCGAGGCCAGCATCCGCGTCGGCGGGCAGATCCTCAAGCAGTATCTCGATCGCCATGGCAGCCCGCGCGCGGCACTGAAGGCCTACGTCGGCGCGGCGCGCCTGAAGAGCGACGGCGGCTACGGCGCGAAGGTCCTGAGGCAACATGCGCAGTTCCGCTCGGTCGTCGGGACCGAACTGGCGCGGTTGCCCGCCGTCGTCGCGCCCGTGTCAGGTATCGAGAGTCAGTCCGGCAGCGGTAGTCGGCCCGGGGCCGAAGCCGGCAGCTCGGCGATGGCCGCTGACTCGCGTAGACCCGATCCGGTCGTCGCCGGCCTCTGAGGCGTCGGCAATCGCAGTCAAGGCTCGAGCCCCTCGGTGAAGCGACCGATGCGCGCGACGGCCTCGACCAGTTGCTCCATCGCCGTCGCGTACGAGATCCGCAAGTAGCGTTCGGGATCGGCACGGCCGAAGTCGGTCCCCGGCACGAGGCAGACATCGGCCTCGTCGAGCAGGCGCAGCGCGAAGTCGGTGCTCGACAGGCCGAACGCCGAACAGTCGGCATAGACATAGAAGGCGCCGTCGGGGAAGGCGGGAACGGCCACACCGAGCGCATCGAGCGCCGGGACGAGGTAGTCGCGACGAGCGCGGAAGGCGGCCTTGCGCTGCTCGTAAATCGCCAAGGTCGCCGGCTCGAAGCAAGCGATCGCCGCCTGCTGCGCCAGCGCCGACGGGCAGATGAACAGGTTCTGGGCGAGCTTCTCGACCGCTGGCACGAGGGCCGGCGGCAGCACCATCCAGCCCAGCCGCCAGCCTGTCATGCTGAAATACTTTGAGAAGCTGCTGGTGATGACCAGATCGTCGCCGAATTCGAGCGCCGTACGGGCATCGGTCACATCGTGCGGGCCGGCCGGTCCGTGGCCGGCGGAATCGACGCCGTAGAACAGGTCGAGATAGATCTCGTCGACTATCGCGAATCCGCCACGGTCACGGACAGCCGAGACGATCCGACCCAGCTCGTCGAACGGAATCGACGTACCGGTCGGATTGGCGGGTGTCGCGAGCAGCGTGCCGCGGACCTTCGGGCCCCATTGGGCGATCAGCGCCGCCTCGGTCATCTGGA
>JBEVJQ010000152.1:0-20460 GCA_040510055.1 Burkholderiaceae bacterium
GGTGCCGCGAGCAACTCGGCCAACGGCTCGACCACCGGCACTGGCGCGCCGATCCGCCCCGTGGACGACGTGCCGGCGTCCAGAACCAGTGCTGCTCGGGCCGGCTTTCGGGGACTACGGGTCGATGCCATGAGCGGCATTCTGTCCGCGCGCCCGTTTCGCCGGGAGGAAGCAGTTCCTGAACGGCCGATGCTCGCTGTCAGGCGGCTACAACACTTCTCCAGCGATGAACCGCACCGACCGCCAGCCGTTGCTTGGCGCAAGCCATCGCCGGCCCGCTACCGCCTCGGCGGAGCACCAGAGAAGTGGGAAGCGGCGGTCGGCAGCGACCGATCGACGGTCGATCGGCGTCAGCGCTTCGTCAGCGCCGCCTTGACCAACGAACCCATTTCCGACGGGTCCTTGGTCGTGCGGATCCCGCAGCTCTCCATGATGTCGAGCTTGGCCTGAGCCGTGTCGTCCCCGCCCGAGATCAGCGCGCCGGCATGGCCCATCCGCTTGCCGGGCGGCGCCGTGACGCCGGCAATGAAACCGACCACGGGCTTCTTCATGTTGTCCTTGACCCAGCGCGCCGCCGTCACTTCGTCCGGTCCGCCGATCTCGCCGATCATGATCACGGCGTCGGTTTCAGGGTCGTCGTTGAACAGCTGCAGGATGTCGATGTGCTTGAGACCGTTGATCGGGTCGCCACCGATCCCGACGGCCGACGACTGGCCGAGGCCGAGTTGCGTCACCTGGCCCACTGCCTCGTAGGTCAACGTCCCTGACCGCGAGACGATCCCGATCCGGCCCTTACGGTGTATGTGTCCGGGCATGATCCCGATCTTGATCTCGTCGGGTGTGATCAGCCCAGGGCAATTGGGCCCGAGCAGCAGCGACTTGCGATTCTCGCGACGCATCCGATCGCGAACCACCATCAGGTCGCGTACCGGGATCCCCTCGGTGATGCAGATCACCAGTTCGAGGTCGGCGGCCACGGCTTCCCAGATCGCCTCTGCGGCTCCCGCCGGCGGGACGTAGATGACCGAGACCGTCGCCCCGGTCTTGTCCCGCGCGTCGCTGACCGAGCCGAAGATCGGCACGCCTTCGAAGTCCTCGCCGGCACGCTTGGGATTGACGCCGGCGACGAAACAGGCCTTCCCATTGGCGTACTCGCGGCACATCCGGGTGTGGAACTGACCGGTCTTGCCGGTGATCCCCTGGGTCATGACCCGCGTGTTCTTGTCGATCAGGATGGACATCTGCCGCCGCTCCCCGGTTTACGCAGGCTGTGTCGAACGGCCGTCAGGCCGGTTGGCCCTTGGCGGCCGCCACGACCTTCTTCGCAGCTTCACCCATCGTATCGGCCGAGATGATCGGAAGCCCCGAATCAGCCAGGATCTTCTTGCCGATGTCTTCGTTCGTCCCCTTCATCCGCACCACCAGCGGAACCTCCAGGTGGACTGCGCGGCTGGCGGCCACGACCCCTTCGGCGATGGTGTCGCAGCGCATGATGCCGCCGAAGATGTTGACGAGAATCGCCTTCAGTCCGGCGTTCCGAAGCATCAGCTTGAACGCCTCGGTGACCTTCTCCGTCGTCGCTCCGCCACCGACGTCGAGGAAGTTGGCCGGCTCGCCGCCGAACAGCTTGATCGTATCCATCGTGGCCATCGCGAGCCCCGCCCCATTGACCAGGCAGCCGATGTTGCCGTCGAGTTGGATGTACGCCAGGTCGAACTTCGATGCTTCGACCTCGGCCGGATCCTCCTCGTCGACATCACGCATCTCGACGATCTCGGGATGGCGATACAGCGCATTGGAGTCGAAGTTGAATTTGGCATCGAGGGCGATGACCTCGCCCTTGCCGGTGACGATCAGCGGGTTGATCTCGGCCAGCGACGCATCGGTGTCGTAGAACGCCTTGTAGAGCCCGAGCAGGATATCGCGCGCTTGCCCAATGCTCGCCTCGGGGATGCCGATCTTGCGCGCCAGATCATCGGCCTCTTCGGGCTTCAATCCGGTTTGCACGTCGCAGAGGACCTTGTGGATCTTCTCCGGCGTCTGTTCGGCAACTTCCTCGATGTTGACTCCCCCTTCGCTCGAAGCCATGACCCCGATCTTCTGCGAGGTCCGGTCGAGCACGACGCCGATATAGAACTCCTTGCGGATGTCGGCACCTTCTTCGATCAGCAGCCGCTTGACCTTCTGCCCGTCCGGGCCGGTCTGGTGCGTGACCAGTTGCATGCCCAGGATCTGATCGGACAGCGTGCGCACCTCGTCGATCGACTTGGCGACCTTGACGCCCCCGCCCTTGCCTCGCCCGCCGGCATGGATCTGCGCCTTCCCGACCCAGACCGAGCCCCCCCGCGACTCTGCCGCCTTGACGGCTTCGTTGACGCTGAACGCCGGCAAACCGCGCGGAACACGAACGCCGAAGCGCCGCAGCACTTCCTTGCCCTGATACTCGTGGATCTTCATTCGCAGTCCGTACGAGGGTGTGGCTTCGGGTCGACGATGTTAGCACGCAGGGTTCGGTCCCGATGGGTCCCGGGCCGCTCACAGACCGCGCAGGCGAGCGGCGTCGCGCCAAGATCAGGACAGGCTGCTTGGGCAGTCGCCGTCGCAGTCAGCCGTGCGCTCGTGCCCGATGGCGCGATCGAAGACCTGACGAACGATGGCAGGGGAAAAACCGCGCTGGATCAGGAAGCGACCGTGACGGCCACGCTCGGCGCGATCGACCGGAGGGCCGCCGAACCGGCGCCGCCAGAGCGCATAGGCGCGGTCGAGTTCAGCCGCGCGCAGCGGTTCGAGCAGGTCGTTCGCGACGTCGCGATCGACCCCCTTTTCGAATAGCTCGCGCGCGAGCCGCGCGCCGCCGAGTCGTTCGGCGCGCGAACGGACGAACAACTCAGCGAAGCGCCGATCGGAGAGCCAGTTTTCGGTCTCGAGGACATCGAGCACGGCATCGACCGACGCTGCGACGTCGGCATCACGCGATGACCCCAGCAGCTTGCGGCGCAATTCGGCGCGACTGTGCTCTCGTCGGGCCAGCAGACGGATCGCCCTGCTCTTCAGCGAAACCGTCTCCATGGCAGGTCGTGCGGATCAGCCGATTCCAGGACGACCGATATCGGTCGTCGCGGCGGCTGTCAGGCCGCCTCCTTGCGCGGGCTGCGCTCTCCCGATTCGACCCTGCCGCCCTCGATGACCGTCAGGCCCCGCGCGACGACACCGAAGTGCTCGCGAACCTTGTTCTCGATCTCGAGAGCCATGGCCGGGTTCTCGCGGAGATACTCGCGCGCGTTGTCCTTTCCCTGGCCGATGCGATCGCTGCCGTAGCTGTACCAGGCGCCGCTCTTCTCAACCACCCCGGCGGTGGCGCCAAGATCAAGCACCTCTCCTTCGCGCGAGGTGCCCTCGCCGTAGAGGATGTCGAACTCGGCGCTCTTGAACGGTGGAGCGACCTTGTTCTTCACGACTTTGACACGGGTCTCGTTGCCGATGACCTCATCGCCTTTCTTGATCGAGCCGGTGCGGCGGATGTCCAGTCGGACCGAGGCGTAGAACTTGAGCGCGTTGCCACCGGTCGTGGTTTCGGGATTGCCGAACATCACTCCGATCTTCATCCGGATCTGATTGATGAAGATGACCAGCGTGTTGGTACGCTTGATGGTCGCGGTGAGTTTCCTCAACGCCTGGCTCATCAGTCGCGCCTGGAGACCGGGCAACGAATCTCCCATCTCACCCTCGATCTCGGCGCGCGGCGTCAACGCGGCAACGGAGTCAATGACGATCAGGTCGACCGAACCGGACCGAACGAGCGCATCGCAGATCTCCAGCGCCTGCTCACCGGTGTCGGGCTGGGAGATCAGCAGATCCGGCAGATCGACTCCGAGCCGGGAAGCGTATTGGACATCGAGCGCATGTTCGGCATCGATGAACGCGCAGGTGCCGCCGAGCTTCTGCATTTCGGAGATGACCTGCAGCGTGAGCGTGGTCTTGCCTGACGATTCCGGGCCATAGATCTCGACCACCCGGCCGCGTGGCAGGCCACCGACACCGAGCGCGATATCGAGGCCCAGTGACCCCGTGGAAACGACGTCGATGTCGCGCTCGACCTCGCCATCCTGCAGGCGCATGATCGAACCCTTGCCGAACTGCTTTTCGATCTGGGCCAGCGCCGCGGCCAGGGCCTTGGCTCTTTCGATGCGCGACTTGTCTTCCATGTTGTATTCCTCGCTGAACGGTCGTGCCATGATTCTACATGACTACTGTACAAACAATCAGTCGTTTGGCCTATGCCTGCGCACGGCGCCGCTGTCGCCGGTTCTGCCCTGCGGCTTAGGCTGACGCTATCCCGACCGACCCGCTCAACCAACGACGGGCCGATCGGCGAGCAGTCGTCGCAGCCGCGCCGTCCCCTGCTCGAGCGCGAACCGCGCCGCGCCGAAACGGATCGCGCGCCGGTCGCCGTCGAAGCGCCGCGTAGCCACCTCGACCACGGCATCGGCTCCGTCGCCGGCCGCCTCCGGCAGCCGCAGCGCCCATCCGAAGCAGACCGTTCCGACCGGCTTGACCGCTGTCCCGCCGCTGGGTCCGGCGATGCCGGTAACGGCCAGGGCGAGACAGACGTCGCGCCCTGACCGGCCGATCGCGCCGCTGGCCATCTGACCAGCGACGACCTCGCTGACGGCCCCGTGCGTGGCCAGCGCCGCGTCGCTGACGCCGAGCAGTTCGCGCTTGGCGGCATTCGAATAGCTGGCGATTCCATGCTCGAACCAGTCGCTTGCCCCCCCGACCTCGGTCAGGGCCACGGCAATCAGTCCGGCGGTGCACGACTCGGCGGTGACGATCCGTGCGCCGAGCCGCAACGCCTCGCGGCCGAGTTCGTGTCCGAGACGCGCGAGGTCATCGAAAGCCGCCATGTCTGTCATCGGAAATTCTCCCAGATCAGGAACATCGCCAGCACGTAGCCTGCCGCGAGCAGGTCATCGAGCATGACGCCGAACGGCGTATGCAGCCGCTGCTCGACCTCGCGGATCGGGGTCGGCTTCCAGACGTCGAACACGCGGAACAGGACGAACGCCGCCAGTTGCGGGCCGAAGGTCTGGGGGATCAGCAGCAGGATCAGCCAGAACGCGACGATCTCGTCCCAGACGATGGCGGTGTGATCGACGTCGCCGAGATCGACCCCGGCGCGACGCACCGCCCAGATGCCGGCTATGAAGCTCGCGGCCGTGACCACCGCCATCCCGGGAATCGTGATCACCGGCATCATCAGAACGTAGAGCAGCCAGGCCAGCGCGGTCCCGACCGTACCGGGGCCGACCGGTGCCAGGCCGGCTCCCAGCCCCAGTGCGATCCAGCGCGACAGCCGCGGGCGCATGAAGGCGAACGTCGGGCGTCGAATCACCACCGGCGCGACCACGTCGATTACCTGTCCGCCCGCGTCACCGGACGCGACCGGATCCGGTCGTTCCGGTCCCTTGGCCGGATGGCCGCGATCAGCCACGGGGCGCTCCCGGCCGGTCAGTCAGCGAAATGATCGAATCCTCCACCGGCTATCGACCGCGGAGCCGCCCCGGCTGCGAGCAAGCGGATCGCCGTGCCGACGACGATGGTGCCGATACGCAGCGGTGGCCCGGCGTCGAAGCCGTCGCCGGTGGCGAGCACGGCAATCCGCTCGCGACCGGCCCGGTCGGCGGTGAACAGCAGCTCGTAGTCATCGCCACCGTGGAGCGCCAGTGTCATCGCCCGCTCGGGGTCGAGTACCGCGAGCGTCGCATCGATCGGGATCGACTCGGCCACGAGGTCGGCGCCGAGCCGCTGACCGCAACGGGCCGAAGACGCAGCCAGGATGTGACCCAGGTCGCCGGCCAGACCATCGGACAGGTCTATCGCTGCCCGCGCCAGCCCCCGCAGCGCCTGGCCCAACCCGAGTCGCGGTCGCGGCCAGTCGAGCCGCTCGGCCGCCGCCGGTTCGACCATGGTTCCGGCCCGGCGCGCTGCCACGGCGCCGGCGGCGCCGCCCAGCGGACCCGAGACCCAGACATCGTCGCCCGGCAGCGCGGCGTCGCGCCGGAGCGCGGTGGCGGCCGGCACGTCGCCGAACACGGTCACCGACAGGCAGCGCGGACCGCGCGTGGTGTCGCCGCCGACCAGCGGGCAGCGGTGCCGCTCGGCAAGTGCGAACAGGCCGCCAGTGAAGGCCTCGAGCCACGCGACATCGACAGCCGGCAGGGCTAGCGCCAGCGTGAATGCGAGCGGCTCGGCCCCCATCGCCGCCAGGTCCGAGAGGTTGACGGCCAGGGTCTTGTGCCCGATCGCCGCCGCGTCAGTCCCGGCGAAAAAGTGACGCCCCTCGACCAGCATGTCGGATGAAACGGCAAGCAGATGACCGGCCCGCGGCGGGGTCAGCAACGCGCAGTCGTCACCGATCCCGAGCACCGTACGCTCGCCGGTCGGATCACGGTTGCGACCACGGTCGAAGAAGCGTCCGATCAGTTCGAACTCGTTCATCGGGCGACGCCGCCGGCGTCGTGCTGCTGCACCATCAGCGCCGCCCGGACCCGACCTCGGTCGGACGGAGCGCCGCCGCCAGCCGGTCGAGCACGCCGTTGACGAACTTGTAGCCGTCGGTGCCGCCGAAATCCTTGGCCAGATCGACGGCCTCGTTGATCACCACGCGAGAGGGAATCTCGAGCCGGTCCCGCAGTTCGAAGCAGGCGATCGTCAGGATCGCCCGCTCGACCGGGCTCAGCAACGACAGTTCACGGTCGAGATGCGGGACGATCGCGGCCTCGAGCGCCGGAGCCTCGCGGATCGCCCCGGCCAGCAGCGCCTCGAAATGCGGCCGGTCGGCGCGGGCGAAGCCCGGCGACCGTTCGATATGCGCCTGGACGACGCCGCGATCCTCGTGCGACAACAGCCACTGGTAGACGCCCTGCATGGCGAACTCGCGTGCCCGGTGGCGCGCACTGCGCGGCGCCGCCCGGCCGCCGGCACCGCGCGACGGACGCGCACCGTTGTCGCCTTCGGGACCGAGCCGCTCAGACATCGGCATCCCCGGCATCGATCGTGTCGATCATCGTGCCGAGATTGGCCATCTCGACGGCGACGCGCGCCGCTTCCGCTCCCTTTACCGGGGCACGCTCGTCGGCCTGGTCGTCGGTGTAGGTGGTGAGGATCGCATTGGCAATCGGGATGCCGACGTCGATCATCACCCGGCCAACGCCGGCCGCACTCTCGTTGCAGACGACTTCGAAGTGATAGGTGTCGCCCTTGATCACGGCCCCGAGGGCGATCAGCGCGTCGAACTGTCGCGAGCGGCCGAGCCGGGCCAGAGCGAACGGCACTTCCAGCGCGCCCGGCACGGTGCAGACGAGCATGTCGGCTTCGGCGACGCCGAGCCGCCCCAGCTCGGCCAGGCAATTGGCGAGCAGTGCATCGCCGACACGCGCGTTGAACCGCGCCTGGACGATGCCGATCCGCAGTCCGTTGCCCGACGATCCGCCGGTGAACGTGTCCGCCCTCATCGCAATTCGCACGTCATCCGGATGGCGCCCCCTCGCGGCGCCCGCGATCGCCGCTCCCGCGCCCGCCGAGTCATTCCTGATCCTCGATGAATCCCGTGACCTCGAGGTCGAAGCCCGTCATGCTCGGCATCCGCCGCGGCGCCGACATCAGCCGCATCCGGCGCACGCCGATGTCCTTGAGGATCTGGGCACCGATGCCGTAACTGCGCAGGTCGGTCGCGGCGATCCGGTTGCGGCTCGCGACGGCCTCGCCCGCGGCACCGCCCTTGCACAGTCCGTCGCCGGCGCGTTGCAGGAGGCCGGCCGCCGATTCAGTGCAATTGAGCATCACCAGCACGCCCTTGCCGGCGGCGACTATCGCTTTCATCGCGGCATCGATCGGCCACGAGTGCGCCCGCGAGCCGGTGACGATCCAGTCGAGCACCGACAGTGGCTCGTGTACCCGCACCAGCGTTTCCTGCTCGGGCGTGATCGTCCCCAGCACCAGCGCCAGGTGCGGCTGAGCCGTCGCCTTGTCGCGATAGACCGAGAGCTCGAACGGGCCGTAGGGCGTCTGCACCGGCGCACGCTCGAGCCGTTCGATCAGGCTCTCGTGGGCGCTGCGGTAGTGGATCAGGTCGGCGATGGTGCCGATCTTCAGCGCATGCAGTCGTGCGAACTCGAGGAGGTCGGGCAACCGGGCCATGGTTCCGTCGTCCTTCATCACCTCGCAGATCACCGCTGCCGGCGTGATACCGGCCAGCATCCCGAGGTCACAGCCGGCCTCGGTATGGCCGCCGCGGATCAGCACGCCGCCGTTGCGCGCCATGATCGGGAACACGTGCCCCGGCTGGACCAGGTCCGACGGACGCGTCGCCGGCGCCACGGCGACCTGGATGGTGCGCGCCCGATCGGCAGCCGAGATACCGGTGGTCACGCCATCGGCGGCCTCGATCGACAGCGTGAAGTTGGTCCCGGTGCGGGTACCGTTGACGGTGGTCATCAGCGGCAGGTTCAGCTCGCGGCAACGGGCTTCGGTCAGCGTCAGGCAGATCAGCCCGCGCGCATGGCGGGCCATGAAGTTGATCGCTTCGGGCGTGACGAAGTCGGCAGCGACCACGAGGTCGCCCTCGTTCTCGCGGTCTTCCTCGTCGACGAGGATCACCATCCGACCGGCCTTGAAGTCGGCGATGATCTCGCGCGTGGTGGCCAGGGGCATCGCGGGAAGTGTTCCGGTCATCGTTCGACTCCGGTCGTCGGCGGCGCGACCTGTTGGGGCATCACGGCGGGTGGCGGCTCAGGCAGCGAGCGCCCGGCATCGCCAAGCAGTCGCTCGACGTGGCGCGCGATCAGGTCGACCTCGATGTTGACCCGATCGCCAGCCCGGCGTTCGCCCAGCGTCGTCACGGCCAGAGTATGGGCGATCAAGTTGATCGAGAATCGCGTTCCCCCGATGCCATCGGCACCATCGGCAACCTGGTTGACCGTCAGGCTGACGCCATCGACAGTCACCGAGCCCTTGGCCGCGAGATAGCGACCGAGGGCCGGCGCAACGCGCAGGTCGAACCGGCGGCTCTCGCCCACCGGTTCGACGGCTACCACCTCCGCCACGCCGTCGACGTGGCCGCTGACGAGGTGGCCGCCGAGGCGATCGCCGATCCGCAAAGCCTTCTCGAGGTTGACCGGGGCGCGCCGGTCGAGACCGGTCGTACAGCCGAGACTCTCGGCCGACAGTTCGACCTCGAACCGGCCTGCCTCCTTGGCCACCACCGTCATGCACGCCCCCTGGATCGCGATCGAGTCGCCGATCGCGACGTCGTCGAGGCCGAGATCGGCAGCATCGATCAATAGCCTGAGGCCAGCTGGCAGCGGGACGACCGAGACGATCCGGCCGACGGCAGTGACGATGCCGGTGAACATGGCCTCAGGATCCTGCGGAATCAGGGCCGCGGCCGGCGATCCGGGCACGCAGCCGCAGGTCGGGACCGACCAGTTCCGAATCGATCCATTCCAGCCCGTGGCGGGCATCGAGATCGCAGACCTCGGGCAGATCGAACATCGGCTGGCCGCCGCCGAGCAGCGCCGGGGCGACGTAGAGCAGCAACTCGTCGACGCAACCGGCGCGAAACAGCGAGCCATTGAGCTTGTAACCGGCCTCGACGTGGATCTCGTTGAACTCGCGCCGGGCGAGGTCGATGCAGGCCGCCGCCAGGTCGACCTTGGCATTGGCATCGGGCAGCGCGACCAGGTCGCAACCGACGTCCTCGAGGCGCATCAGCCGCTCGCGCTCGGGACCGCTGCGGCCAAGCGCGTGGTAGACGATCGCCCCGGGCCGGCGCAGGATCTCGGCCGCCGGGTTGATCTCGAGGCGCGAGTCGATCAATACACGAGCCGGCTGCCGCGTCGTCTCGACGGATCGCACCGTCAGCGCCGGGTTGTCGGCCTTGACCGTCCCGATGCCGGTGAGGATCGCGCAGGCCCGGGCGCGCCAGCGGTGGCCGTCGGCGCGGGCCCGT
Organism: Burkholderiaceae bacterium; assembly: GCA_040510055.1. GTDB lineage: Bacteria > Pseudomonadota > Gammaproteobacteria > Burkholderiales > Burkholderiaceae_E > Lautropia. Next base: position 10,010 of record JBEVJQ010000152.1, read on the forward strand.
TCGCCGGTGATCCACTTGCTGCGACCATCGGACAGAGCCGACCGACCGTCGAGGCTCGCAGCGAGCTTGACCCGGACCCAGGGGCGGCCGCGGGTCATCCGGCTGACGAAGCCGACATTCAGTTCGCCCGCCTCCTGGCCCATCAACCCGCAGCGCACGTCGATACCGGCAGCGCGCAGCCGTTCGAGGCCGCGGCCATTGACCAGCGGATTCGGATCCTCCATCGCCGCGATGACCCGCTCGACACCGGCCTCGACCAGCAGATCGGCGCACGGCGGCGTGCGACCGTGGTGAGCGCAGGGCTCCAGCGTGACGTAGACGATGGCGCCGCGGGCTCGCTCTCCCGCCTGCGCCAGCGCCAGCGCCTCGGCATGCGGCTCGCCGGTGCGACGGTGCCAGCCCTCCCCGACCACGTCGTCGTCCTTGACGATCACGCAGCCGACGCGCGGGTTCGGCGTGGTGGAGAACATGCCCATCTGCGCCAGGACGAGCGCACGGGCCATGTACTGGCGGTCGGCGGCGGTATACACGGTCTGGATCCGGCCTTTCAGCCGCGCGCCCGCTTGGTGCGCGGCGGGGAACCCTTCATCCGGGCCCGCGGCTTCATCTCCTTGACCGCTTCGGCGAACTCGGCGATGTCTTCGAACTTGCGATAGACCGAGGCGAACCGGATATAGGCTACCTGGTCGAGCCGCTTCAGTTCATCCATCACCAGTTCTCCGATGCGAGCGCTGTCGACTTCCTTGCGCCCGATCTTGAACAACCGCCCCTCGATCGAGTCGACCGCCTCGACGATCTGCTCGGCGCCAACGGGGCGCTTGCGCAGGGCGAGTTGCATCGACGCCAGAATCTTGGCGCGATCATAGTCCACGCGCGTGCCGCGGCTCTTCATCACGGCCGGCATCTGGCGCTCGACGCGCTCGTAGGTCGTGAAGCGCTGCTCGCAGGCATGGCAGCGGCGGCGGCGGCGGATGCTGTCACCCGCCTCCGAGACCCGCGTCTCCATGACCTGGCTGTCTTCGTGGCCGCAGAACGGGCAGTGCATTGCCTCAGGCGGCCGCGACCACGGCCGTCAACTCCGGTAGACGGGATAGCGCGCGGTCAACCGGGCCACGCGCTCGCGAACCCGGCCCAGGTGGGCATCGTCGTCGGGGCGTTCGAGGGCATCGGCGATGAGGTTGGCGACCTCGACCGCTTCGGCCGTCCCGAATCCACGCGTGGTCATTGCCGGCGAGCCGAGCCGGATGCCACTGGTGACGAACGGGGTTTGCGGATCGTGCGGGATGGCGTTCTTGTTGACCGTGATATGGGCCTTGCCGAGCGCCTCCTCGGCCGCCTTGCCGGTGATCTTGCGGGCGCGCAGGTCGACCAGCATGACATGCGACTCGGTCCGCCCCGAGACGATGCGCAGGCCGCGGTCGACGAGGGCGTTGGCAAGGGCGGCGGCGTTGTCGATGACGCACTGCTGGTACGCCTTGAACTGCGGTTCGAGTGCCTCGCCGAAGGCCACCGCCTTGGCGGCGATCACATGCATCAGCGGGCCGCCCTGCAGTCCCGGAAAGATGGCGGAATTGACCGCCTTCTCGGTCTCCGGTGTCATCAGGATCAGTCCACCACGGGGCCCGCGAAGGCTCTTGTGCGTCGTCGAGGTGATGACGTCGGCATGGCCGATCGGCGACGGATAGACACCGGCCGCGATCAGCCCTGCGTAATGGGCCATGTCGACCATCAGCGAAGCGCCCGTGGCCCGTGCGACGCTGGCAAAGCGCGACCAGTCGATGCGCAGCGAATAGGCCGAGGCCCCGGCGATGATGATCCGCGGCCGGTGCTCGTGAGCCAGTCGTTCCATCTCGTCGTAGTCGATCGCCTCGCTTTCGTCCAGACCGTAGGAGATCACTTCGAACCACTTGCCCGACATGTTGACTGGCGAGCCATGGGTCAGATGGCCACCCATCGCCAGCGACATCCCCAGGATCTTGTCGCCAGGCTTGGCCAGCGCCATCAACACGGCCTGATTGGCCTGCGCACCCGAATGGGGCTGAACGTTGGCCGCGTGAGCGCCGAACAGCCGCTTGACCCGCGCGATGGCCAGCGTCTCGACCACGTCGACGAATTCGCAGCCGCCGTAGTAACGCTTGCCGGGGTAGCCCTCGGCGTACTTGTTGGTCAATTGCGTGCCCTGCGCCTGCATCACGGCCGGACTCGCATAGTTCTCCGAGGCGATCAGTTCGATGTGCGCTTCCTGGCGCGCGTTCTCCCGCTCGATCGCCTGCCATACCTCGGGGTCAGCGCTCGCGAGCGACTGGGCACGTTCATACATGGGATGGCGATCCTCGGCGAAGCGGAATGGAGCAGCGGCGATGGCACGCTGTCTGCCGGAGCGGCCAGCGAATTCTATCCGTTCGCCGCACGCGGCCTCAGCTCAGCTCGTCGCGCCGCTCGATGCCGTCGAGGTGGCCGACGTCGCCCCAGCTGCGGACCCGCCAGGCCGCACCATCGCCCTCGAGAACATTGACCGCGGCATTGGCGAGCACGAACGGACGCGGCGCATCGAGTGCCAGCCCGGTGGCGATCCGGTAGGCCGAATCGAGGACACCGCCGTGGGTCACGACCACGGCCGTGCGCCCGGCGACCGCCGCGGCGATCCGCACGAGTACGGCGCGCACCCTCGCGACTAGTTCTGCGATCGATTCTCCTCCATCGAGCGCAAAGTGCGGATCGCGCGCGACCATCCGGGCATGGGCGTCGGGCCAGTGACGCGCGATCTGATCGATGCTCATCCCCTGGAACCGACCCCAGTGCCGCTCGCGCAGGTCGGGCTCGGCGACGACCGCCAGCCGATGAGGCGCGGCGATGGCCGTGGCCGTCTGCCAGGCGCGCCCGAGATCGCTGGCATGTATGGCAGCCACCGGAGCGCCGGAGAGCCGCCTCGCGACCGCGCTCGCCTGGGCGAGGCCGGTGCTGTTGAGCGCGATATCGATATGTCCCTGGATCATCCGTTCCCGATTCCACGCCGTCTCGCCATGACGAATGAGAATCAGCGTGACATCGTCGGCGGCCTCCCGCCGGGCGGTCGCTGGCGCTGGGCGTGCGTCACCTCCCGGCCGACGGGCGGTCGGCGTGCTCGGCTTCGCGGACTGGGATCCGGACGGAAAAGCTGACATGCTCCGGCAGAGGCAATCGAGGGACAGGCCCGATTCATGCGGCTACAATTGCGCCAGAGACCGGGAGGTCTCGCTTGGTGGTGCACACGATGCCCCACGATGCGGGATTCTAGTCGACGCAGCGGTTCACGCGGCGCGCAGGCGTTGCTCGTTGGCATGGCCCGTCCGGTCGACATGGATCCGCTCCCTGTCGGAACGGCTCAGCGGGGTGCGATGCGCTGCCAGCAATTCTGCGCATCGGCACCGCTCCTAGGACACGCGGGACAATTCGTATCGCGGTCCCGGATCGCGATGACCGAACCGGTCGTTGCCGGACGCTTTCCGGGTTACGGCCGCGTCCAATGGAAAGGATGATCGCAAACGATGCAGACTGCTGCCGGACCACGACTCGCCTCGGCCTTGGCCGCCGCATTATCGGTGGCGACGCTTACAGCCTTCGCCGTGGCTCCGCTGACACAGGAGCCTCTCCCGTCCCGCTTCAAGGTAACCGAACCGATCGCACTGCCGGTGGCCCCGGCGCAGGCCGAGGGCCTCTATACGCGCCAGGCTGTGATCTCGCGCGGCGAGTCACTGGGCAGCTTGATGCGCAAGCTCGGTGACCTCAATCCCGAATTGATCGAATTCGTCCGCAACGACAAGATCGCCCGCCAGTTGCTCAGCCTGCGTCCCGGTGTCACCGTGCGGGCCGAGGTCGATGCCGGCAACCGGATCCAGTCGCTCGAGTACCCGATGTTCGATGGGGTCGACGACGACGAGACACCGATCCGCCTGGACATCGAGCGCTCCGAACGCGGTAAATGGCAAGCGCGCGCCCACGATATCGAATTGGACCGCATGATCGAGTCGCGCGTAGCCACGGTGACGACTTCGCTGTTCGCTGCGACCGATGCCGCCGGTATCCCCGAATCAGTGGCCGCGCGCATTCCGGATGTCTTCTCGTCGGACATCGACTTTCACCGCGAGGTGCAGGAGGGCGATACGCTCCGGATCGTCTACGAGGTTCTTCACGATCCCGTCTCCAACGCCGAGGCGCGGCCGGGGCGGATTCTCGCCGTCGAGTACCAGGGCCGCAGTCGTTCGCTCGGAGCGCTCTGGTTCGAGCGTGCCGATGCCGAAGGCGGCGGCGAGTACTACAACTTCGAGGGCCGTCGGCTGAAGCGCTCGTTCCTGCGCTCGCCGATGGAGTTCACGCGCGTCAGTTCCGGCTTCACCAACGGCCGTCGCCATCCGGTGTTTCGCGATTGGCGTGCCCACAAAGGTGTCGACTACGCGGCGCCGATCGGCACCAACGTGCGGACCATTGGTGAAGGGACGATCGATTTCATCGGCAACCAGCGCGGCTACGGCAACGTGGTCGTGGTCAAGCACGACGCCGAGCGCAAGACTCTCTATGCCCACCTGAACCGGTTCGCTCCGAAGCTCACCGCCGGCAGCCGGGTCCAGCGCGGCCAGCTGATCGGCCAGGTCGGGAAGTCCGGCTGGGCCACCGGGCCGCATTTGCACTTCGAGCTCCTCGTCAACGACGAGCAGGTCGATCCGGAGCAGATATTCCCACCGGCTCCGCTGCCGCTCGATACGATCGAGCAGGCTCGCTTCGAGCAGTTTCGTGACGCGTTCATGCGGCGCGTCTCGGATGTCGCGAACATCGAGATGGCACGGTTCGAGTAGCAGTAGCGCGGAACAGCGGTAGCGCGGAACAGCAGTAGCGGAATAGCAGTAGCGATGTCCACGACCCGGTCCCCGGCCGCCGAGCGGCTCTTCATTGGGCTGATGTCCGGCACCAGCATCGATGCCGTCGATGGCGCACTGATCGCGTTCGGGTCCGATGGTCGGCCGAGCAGGACCTTGGCGACCTGCTCGGTCGCGTTCGACGACGCGTTGCGCGCCGAATTGACCCGGTTGCAGCGGCCGCAGACGGACGACCTCGAGGCCGCCGCAGTCGCCGGCATTGCATTGGCGGAGCGTTACGCCGACGCCGTCGCCCGGTTGCTGGCCGGATCGACCACGGCCGCCACGGCCGTCACGGCGGTCGGTGCCCACGGGCAGACAGTCCGCCACCGGCCCGAGCGGGGCTACACCATCCAGGTGCTGGCGCCGGCCCACCTCGCCGAGCGCTGCGGCATCGACGTGGTCGCCGATCTGCGCAGCGCCGACATCGCCGCTGGCGGCCAGGGCGCGCCGCTGGTTCCAGCGTTCCATCGACTGGCCTTTGGCGGTAACGGTAGCGCCCGAGCGATCGTCAACATCGGCGGCATTGCCAACATCACCGTGCTTGCCGCCGACGGCACGGTGACCGGTCACGACACCGGCCCGGGTAACACGCTGCTCGACTCCTGGTGCCAGCGCCATCGCAACGAACGCTACGACGATGCCGGCCGCTGGGCTGCGGGCGGGCAGGTGAACCCTGCGTTGCTGGCACGGCTGCTAGCCGAGCCGTACTTCACGCGCTCTGCGCCCAAGAGTACGGGGCGCGACCTGTTCCATCTCGAATGGCTCGACGACCGATTGCAGGGCCTGCCCGCGCTGGCCGCCGTCGACGTCCAGGCCACCCTCCTGGAACTCACGGCGCGCACGCTCGTCGACGAACTCGCGCGCACCGGCGCGAGGACGGTCCACGTCTGTGGCGGCGGAGCGCGCAACGACGCGCTGATGGCCCGGTTGGCGCAACTGCTCGCGACGCGAGCACCGGGGGTGCCGCTGGCATCGACCGACGCGCTGGGGGTCGCGCCGCAGGCGGTCGAATGCAGCGCATTCGCCTGGCTGGCGATGCGTCGGGTCGACCGGCTGCCGGGAAGTCTCGAGACCGTGACCGGCGCCCGTGGACCCCGGGTGGCGGGGGCGCTCTACCCGGCGGGTCGCTGCTGACGGCCAGTTGTCGCCGGATCGGCTGCGGGATCGCAGAGCGCCCGCAACCCGGCCATCAGCCCGCCGAGAACGACGAGCCGCAACCGCAAGTCGTCGTTGCGTTCGGGTTCTTGATCACGAACTGGGCGCCCTGCAGGTCGTCCTTGTAGTCGATCTCGGCGCCGACCAGGTACTGGTAGCTCATTGCGTCGATCAGCAGGGTGACGCCGTTCTTGTCCATTACGGTATCGTCCTCGCCGACTTCTTCGTCGAACGTGAAACCGTACTGGAAGCCGGAGCATCCCCCACCCTGGACGAAGACCCGCAGCTTCAGTTGCGGATTACCCTCCTCATCGATCAGTTGGCGAACCTTGTCGGCAGCGCTGTCGGAGAAGACCAGCGGGGCGGGCATTTCGGCTACGGCGTTCATGGAGTACCTCGGATTGACGATAAGAGGATAGTCGGTTCGGCGCCGGTTGGCGATGACAGCGGCGCTGGCCGCGGGGTCTCAATAGACAATGCGGGCGTTCCCTGCTGCTTCAACGGTCCGTCGGCCACGCTGACCGGTCCGTCCGCTATTCGTCGCGCCGCTGGGCCGCAAGTCGCAGCGGCGCTTCGATCCGGGCGCCATCGACGTCTAGCGCAGCGAGACTGCCTTCGATGCTCGAGCCGTGCTCGATCTGCAGATCCCGATAGCCGATCTCGCCGGCCAACCGGCCACCGGAGCGCAACTCGAGCCGCTCGCGGGCAGCCACCGGCCCGATCACAGTGCCCTCGACGACCAGCCGGGCGACGGTCACCCGGCCTTCGATCCGCCCTTCGGGACCGACATGGATCTCGCTGTCGGCAACGGGCTCGGCGGTCACATCGCCGGTGATCCGGCCGTCGACGCGCAACTGTCCGGAGAACAGGCGGTCCCCGCGGATCGACGCTACCGATGCAACGAGGGTCAAGGGTACGGCCGTCGACCGACGGCCGTCGCGCCCACCCATCGGCTCGCCGCGATCAGCGCTTGGAGAACTGCTTGCGCCGGCGCGCCTTGTGCAGGCCGACTTTCTTGCGTTCGACCTCGCGTGCGTCGCGGGTGACCAAACCGGCGGCCGACAGCGACGGCTTCAACTCGACAGCCAGGTCGATCAACGCCCGTGTGATGCCGTGACGGACGGCGCCGGCCTGACCCGACTGCCCGCCGCCATGGACATTGACCCGGATATCGACGGCGTTGGCCAGGTCGGCCAGTTCCAATGGCTGCCGCACGATCATGCGGCCGGTCTCGCGCGAGAAATACTGGCTGATGTCCTTGCCGTTGACCGTGATGCGGCCCGTGCCGCGCTTGAGGAACACCCGTGCCACCGAGGTCTTGCGCCGTCCGGTGCCGTAGTTGTAGTCGCCGATCATGCTTGCCAGTGCCTCGGGGAAGACCGTGTCCGGCACGCAGCGGTGCGCCGGAAGCGGTTGATTTGGGTTGCAAACGCGCGGAGAGTGTCGCGAACGCGCCTTCCGGCCGGTCAGACCTCTAGCGCCCGAGGCTGCTGCGCCGAGTGCGGATGGTCGCCATCACCGTAGACCTTGAGCTTCTTCAACATCGCGTAGCCGAGCGGTCCCTTCGGCAGCATGCCCTTGACGGCCTTCTCCAGCGCACGCCCGGGGAAGCGCTCCTGCATCTTCTCGAAATTGGTCTCGCGGATCCCGCCGGGATAACCGCTGTGACGAAAGTAGGTCTTGTTCAACGCCTTGGTGCCGGTGACGCGGATCTGCGAGGCGTTGACGACGACGATGTAGTCGCCGGTATCGACGTGCGGCGTGTATTCGGGTTTGTGCTTGCCACGCAACCGCTTGGCCACTTCGGCCGCCAGACGACCCAACACCTTGTCGGTGCCGTCGATCAGCAGCCAATCGTGCCGGACCTCGCCCGGCTTCGCGGAGTACGTCTTCATCCTGATCCCTGTGAGCCGGTGCCGGGACGATTGCCCGAACGATTGCCCGAATGAAATCCCCCGACGCTGGTGTTCGAACGCACGCCTTGCTTCGACTAGAGCGTCGCCAACCGGTTCACTGCCGACCTGCTTGCTGCTGCTCACGACGCCGAGCGCCGGAGCGATCACATGGCCGGAGCGCCTCCGAGGAATCGGGGGAAAGCCTGCCAGTATAGCGACCGGCCGGCGGAGACGTCAAAACGGTCACCGGGCGCCCGGTGATCGGCGGCCGCGCGACGCGCGGAGAGCACGGTGGCCGCGACGCCAGGCCCCAATCCAAAAAAAAGGCCCGGAAAGATCCGGGCCCGAATCCACCAAAGGAGGAGGGTGGAGGAGACACTGAGGGGCTGCAGCGGCAGCCGATGAAGTGATAATAGCAGGATTCTTGTGCTTTGCAATATAAGCGTCGCATTTTTCCTCAAAGCAGCGTACGCAATTGGCGCGATATCCCGCGGCGTCGTCCCAACCTGTTGAATTACAGCACTTAAATGGTCTTGTGCCGGCCAGGATGCGGGCGCCGTAGAAGCCTTCACCGACGTCAGCGGAGGCACTGAATCGGCCGCCGGGAGGGCGGTTATCTGGCAGCGCAATAGAACTGACACGCGTCGTTTCCGCGCATACGCTGCCCGTGGCTCACGCTCGCGCAGCCGGCTAGCTAGCAACCGACCGCCAGGCCGCGCGCGCTCCGCCGACCCGCGCCGGCCATTGTCGAGCGCGCATACCATCGCCCCCTGCACCGAACGCCCCCCTTCACCGAACGCCCCCCCTGCACCGACGCCCCCTGAACCGAACGCCCGCAGGAGTACCGCATGCAGTCAACTATTCGCTGGATGGGCGCTGGCACGATGCGCTTCGTCGCCCAATCGGGCAGCGGTCACCTGACGACCATGGACGGCGCGCCGGAGGGCGGCGGCGAGAACCTGGCCCCACGGCCGATGGAGGTGGTCCTTGCCGGCACCGGCGGCTGCACGGCCTACGACGTGGTGGTGATACTGAAAAAGAACGGTCAGGACGTTCGTGGCTGCGAGGTGACGATGGACGCGGATCGGGCCGAGACCGACCCTAAGGTGTTCACGGCGATCCGGACGCACTTCCGCATCAGCGGCCGGAACCTGAAGCCGGCGCTGGTGGAAAGGGCGATCAAGCTCTCGCACGACAAGTACTGCTCGGCGACAGCGATGCTGGCCCACACCGCCACGATCTCGTTCGACTGGGAGATCATCGACGACTGACGCTCGCGGCGGTCGGACACACGATCCGGTCGCGATGTCGACCGGGACAAGCGCTCTCGGCGGCCGGACCGGATCCGATCGCGACAAGCGCTCGCGGCCGCCGGACGGATCCATCGCGACCACGAGCGCGACACCAGGTCGCGACACCGGGTCGCTACTGCGAGTCGCGACTGCGAGCCACCAACCTAGACGCGATAGGCCGTCGTCGTCATCACGCGCGCCATCGCGCGCATCAGCGTCCGGACCGGCCATGGCGGCAAGTGCCCGCCCCGAGCGATCGCACCTTGGGCGTGCCGGACCTCCTCCATCTGCATCGTCTCGACGATCCGGCGCGACCGATGATCGGCCGCGGGCAGGCTGTCCAGGTGACCGGCGAGATGGGCTTCGACCTGCCGCTCGGTCTCGGCCATGAACCCGAGCGAGATCGAGTCGCCGCCCAGCCCGGCCGTCAGGCCGACCAGGTACGACGACAGGTACCAGAAAGGGACCAGCCGAGAGGGCCGGCTGCCGAGTTCGTCGATACGTTGCCGCGTCCAATCGAGGTGGCGTCGCTCTTCCTCGGCCGCACCCAGCAGGTAGTGCCGCAGTCCCTGGCCGCGCGCTGTCGCCGCCTGGCCCTGATAGAGGGCCTGCGCGCAGACCTCGCCGACATGGTTGACACGCATCAGGGCCGCGGCATGGCGGATCTCCTGTGGGGTCATCTCGCCGTCGGCATCGACGACCGGCGGCGCTGCAGCCAAGCGTTCGGCGGGCTCGACTGCGGGTGGCGAGCGTGGTCCGGCTGGGCCGGCGGCCGACAGGTCCGCCGTCGCGCTGTCGGGCCGCGTCTGCAACCGCGAGACGCCGCCCAACAGTCGGTTCGCATCTCCCAGCATTCGGTCCCAGCGCGAGTGCCGTCGCATCTTCTCATCCGTCATCGAAGGATCAACCGGGAGATGATCCCTCAACGCGGGGGCGACCGATCAGCATAGCCACCGCAAGCACTCGGTTCCCGCGACGGGCGCCCGAAATCTCGACCAAGCCGCTGCAGCGCTGGTCGAGGCACGCCAACAGCCGGTCAATGAGATCTATGAGCCGATGCGGTCGATGAGCCGATGCGGCCCATGCAGCCCATGCAGCCCATGCAGCCCATGCAGCCGAGCAGACCATGCAGCCGATGCAACCGAGCAGCCGATGCAGCCGAGGCAGCCGAGCAGCCGATGCAGGCGATCAGCCGATGCAGGCGATCAGCCGAT
>JBEVJQ010000153.1:0-3287 GCA_040510055.1 Burkholderiaceae bacterium
TTGCTTCTGTGCCTCGGTGCCGACGGCCATGATGATCGGCCCGGCCAGTTCCTTGCCGATCGAGCTCACGCTCTCCGGCATCAGCAGGCGGCCGACTTCCTTGTTGACCGCCAGGTGCTCGGCGATCGACAGACCATGGCCGCCATAGGCTTTGGGCCAGGTCATGCCGGCAAGCCCCGCCCGGTACATGGCGCGTTCCCACTGCTGGCATTCCTGCAGTGACGGTGCGCGAAACGCCGGATCGTCGCCTCGCATCTGCGCCGGCAGGTTCGCCTCGAGCCACGCGCGGGCATGCCGGCGATAGACGTCGCGGCCGGCAGCGGGGTCGGGGATCGCCGTGGGCTGGTCCGCGACGATGCCGACGGTCGTTTGCTCGGTGGTATCGATGGCCCTTGTTCGTTCTCGCTCGTGCTCGTGCTCGTCTCGTTTCCTGCCGTCTGCCTGCTCCGACCTCGATCAGCCGCCCGGGTGGCGGCCGACCGGGACCATCAGGGCGTCGAGCGCGACGGCTCCCTCCCCGACCGGCTTGACCAGCACCGGGTTCATGTCGATCTCCGCGATGGCGTCGCGATGCTCGACCGCGAACTGCGACAGCCGCGCGACCATGCGGGCCGCGGCCGGCACGTCGGCCTTCGGCTGCGCGCGTGCGCCGTCGAGCAACGGGAACAACTTCAACCCGCGGACCATCGCCTCCGCTTCGTCCTCGCTGACGGGCGCGACCTGGACGGCCACGTCCTGGAGAATCTCGGCGAAGATGCCGCCCATGCCGACCATGACGACAGGACCGAACACCGGGTCGCGCGATATGCCCATGATCAGTTCCGTGCCGCCGCGAGCCATCGGGGCCACCAGCACGCCGTCGATCCGCGCCTGCGGCGCCTTCTGCGCGGCACTCGCGACGATGGCGTCATAGGCGCGGCGCACGGCAGCCTCGTCGGTCAGGTTCAGCGCGACTCCGCCGACTTCGGTCTTGTGGGCGATGTCCTCGGACACGATCTTGAGCACGACCGGAAAGCCGAACCGGCGCGCATGGCTGACTGCGTCTTCGGCTGAGCCCGCGATCGCCTCGGGCAAGACGTCGATGCCGGCCGCCGCGAGCGCCTGCTTGGCCCGGAACTCGTTGTGGAAAACATCGGCCGAGAGGGGTTTTGCGCCAGCGCCGCTCGACGGCCCGGATGCCGTCGCCGATCCGCCGTCGGTCACGGGTTCGAACAGGCGACCGAGCCGGACCAGTCCGGCCATCCGCTGGGCCGCGGCATCGATCGTCGGGAATACCGGGATCCCGAGCGCGTCGATCTCGCGCACGGCATCGTCCGGCCCCCGGCTGACGACGACCAGCAACCTGTCGGGCCGGCGCTTGCGAACCTCGGCCAGGGCGTCGAGGTAGACGCCACGAAGCCTCGTGTTGTAGAGCGACAGTGACAGGAACAGCACGGTCGCGTCGCTGCCGGGCTCGTCGATCACGGCCGACAGCAGCTTCAACAGGATGTCCGGACGGCTCGACATCTGCGCCGAGGCGTCGACCGGATTGTGCGTGCCGGCGAGCGGCAGCGCTTCACGGATCCGTGCCCGGGTCGTCTCGGCGAGCGCGGGCAGGGACAGCCCCGCGCGGGTCATCGCGTCGGCCATCATGATGCCGAAGCCGCCGGATGCCGCCATCAAGGTCACGCGCTCGCCCTTCGGCAGGCGGTCAGGCATCAGCAGCGAGGCGGCCTGGCCGATGTCGAGCAGGGTTTCTACGGAATGGACCCGCAGCGCCCCGTAGCGACGGAAGACCGCATCGATCACCGCGTCGGAGCCGGCGAGGGCGCCGGTGTGCGTCGCGGCCGCGGCCTGGCCGTGCTCGGTCGAGCCGATCTTGAGCACGATCACCGGCTTGCGCTGCTGGCGCGCGATCGCCAGCGCATCGATCAGGCGCTGCGCATTGCGGCAGGTTTCCATGCAGCACAGGATCACGCGTGTCATGCCGTCGGCGGCGAGCGCCGCGATCCCGTCGGCGACGTCGACGTCGGCCTCGTTGCCGGTCGCGATGAAGCGGCTCACGCCCAGGCCGCGCTGGGCCACGTTCTGCATGATGAAGCTGCCGACGTTGCCGGACTGCGAGACGATCCCGACGTGGCCCGCCGGTGGCAGGTGTTCTTCGAGCACGATCGAGAACGATCCGATCGTGGCGTTCGGCACGCTGACGGTGCCCAGGCAATTCGGCCCGAGGAGGCGGATTCCGGCCTCGCGTGCGATCGCGACCAGATCCGCCTGGAGCGCCACACCTTCGTCGCCGGATTCGGCGAATCCGGAGGACAGCACCACGACGGCCCGGACTCCGCGCGCCGCGCAGTCCCGCAGCGCTTCGATTGCCGCACCGGGCGGTACGGCCAGCACCGCCATGTCCGGTGCGGCCGGCAGATCGCGGACGGATTTCCAGGCCGGCAGGCCCTGGATCTCGCCGCCGCGTGGATTGACCGGGTAGATCGGGCCGCGATAGCCGTGCCTGCGCAGCAGATGCACGGGCCGACCCCCGATCTTGTGGACGTCGTCCGAGGCGCCGACGATCGCGATCCCGTCGGCTTCGAAGAACGCCTCCAACCCTGCGCCAGGGCGCGCCGTGTCCAGTGCCGCCATGGTCAGCGACCCTTGAACTGCGGCTCGCGTTTCTCGAGGAATGCCAGCCGCGCCTCGCGTGCATCCTCGGTCTTCGCCAGGGCCATCGTGAAGTCCTGCTCGAAGCGATACGCGTCGCGCTGCGGCATCAGTTCGACCATGTTCGCGGCCCGCTTGGCGTAGACCACGGCGAGCGGGGCCTTCGAGGCGATCTCGCGGGCGAGGCCGGTGGCTACCGCCAGCAGTTCGCCGAGAGGCACGACGTCTTCGAGCACGTTGCGGTCGAGCAGCTCGCGCGCGGTCAGGCGTTGGCCGGTGAAGAACATCCGGCGCGCGGTCGACCGCCCGAACAGCGTCCGCAGCATCGAGGCGCCACCGGCCAGTCCAACGTTGATCTCGGGCATGCCGAAGGTGGCTTCCTCGGCCGCGTAGAGCACATCGCAGGCGGCCATCAACCCGAGACCGGCGCCGAGCGCGGCCCCATTGACGGCCGCGATGACCGGTTTCGCGCATTCGCGGATCGAGTTGCCGGTTTCACGGGTGATGCGGTTGTGCTCGAGGAAGTCTCCGGCGATATCCGGGTCGGGGCGGTCCTTGAGGTCGGCGCCGGCGCAGAACACCTTGCCGGCGCCGGTCAGCACCGCGCAGCGGATATCGTCGCGTGCCGATATCTCGTCGAAGGTCGCCAC
>JBEVJQ010000154.1:0-11867 GCA_040510055.1 Burkholderiaceae bacterium
CGCCGTTTTCCTTCCGGACACGATTCCCCATGGATGCGCTGCTCGCCACCGTGCACCACTTTCTCGCCTTCGGACTGGTCGCGATCATCGCGAACGAGGCGGCGATGCTTCGCTCTCGGCTCGACCGCGAGCGACTGCTGCGGCTGGCCGCGATCGATCGTGGCTACGGGATGGTCGCCGGCGCCTTGCTGCTGGTCGGCATCGCGCGGCTCGGGATCGGGGCGAAAGGCTGGGCGTTCTACAGCGGCAATCCTGCGTTCTGGCTGAAGATGGTCGCGTTCATTGCCATCGGGCTGTTGTCGATCGCGCCCACCGTCAGTCTGATCCGGTGGACGCGTCCACTGAAGAAGGATCCGTCGGCACCACTTCCGGCGCCGAACGAACTGGCGGCGACGTTGCGCTGGGTATCCTGGCAACTGCGGGTGCTGCCCCTCGTGCTGATCGGTGCTGCCCTGATGGCGCGCGGCATCGGGAACTGACCGGAGAGACACCATGACCGACGAGGTCCTCGTCGACGCCGCCGACGGCATACAGACGCTCACCATCCACCGCCCGCGGGCACGCAAGGCGGCGCCCCTGGCCGTGGCCCGGGGGATCGCAGCGGCGCTCGATGAACTCGACGCCCGCGACGACCTGCGGATCGGCATCCTGACCGGTACCGCCGGCACCTTCTGTGCCGGCATGGACCTCAAGGGTTTCCTGCGCGGCGAGCGACCTTTCGTAGAAGGTCGGGGCTACGGCGGCCTCACGGTTCAGCCGCCGAAGAAGCCGTTGATCGCCGCCGTCGAGGGCTACGCGCTCGCGCTCGGTTTCGAGATGGTGCTGGCCTGTGACCTGGTGGTCGCAGCCGACGATGCTCAGTTCGGCTTGCCCGAGGTCAGGCGCGGCCTGGCCGCCACGGCCGGCGGTCTGCTGCGGCTGCCTCGGCAGCTGCCCCACCGGATCGCGGTCGAACTGGTGTTGACGGGCGACATGTTCCCGGCCCGACGCGCCTACGAGTTCGGCCTCGTCAACCGCCTGGTTCCCCGTGGCGAGGCGCTGGCCGCGGCGCGGCAACTGGCGGCAACGATCGCCGCCAACGGGCCGCTGTCGGTCGCGGCGAGCAAGGGCGTGATGACCGAGTCACAGGACTGGTCGACGGCCGACATGTGGGAACGACAGCGGGCAATGACCGAGCACATCTTCACCTCGGACGATGCGCGCGAGGGATCGGCCGCGTTCGCCGAGAAGCGCAAGCCGGTCTGGCGGGGCCGCTAGGCACCCGGTCGCTCGCGATCAGGCGGGCGATTGCCTGGTTACCCGGCGCGCGCTTCTTCAGCGCTGGGGCATGTCGCGGTAGTCGTAGCCGAGACTGACCTTGGCATCGGACGGTATCGCCGGAACGGTCGCCTCCCATGACAGCCAGGCGGCGCGCATCGCTTCGAGCCGCTGCGGTTCGCGCTTGGCCCGGTTGGCCCGTTCGCGCTCGTCCGCGGGGACGTCGAACAGGTATTCGTTGCCGTCGACCATCAGGTATTTCCAGCGACCGTGACGCAACGCCCGCTGGCCGCGGTGCTTCATCCGCCAGTACATCGGGCGGACGAAGGTGACCGCCGGGTCGCGCAGCACCGGAGCGAGTGAAACGCCATCGAACGGGTGATCGCGGTCCGCGGAGGCGCCGCCCAGGTCGACCATCGTCACCGACCAGTCCATCGACATGCAGTGCTGCGCGGTCTTCGTCCCGGCCGGGCCGCCGCGCGGCCAGTGCGCGATCCACGGTACCCGGATCCCGCCCTCGGTCAGGTCCATCTTGCCCCCGACCAGCGGCCAGTTGTCGGAGAACCGCTCGCCACCGTTGTCGCTGGTGAAGACGATCAGGGTGTCGTCGAGCAGTCCCTGCTCGCGCAGCGCGTCGACGACCCAGCCGATCCCCTCATCCATCTGCCGGATCATTTCGCGGTAGACGTGAATGCTGCCGCCGTCGAGGTGAAAGAGGTTCCTGGCCACTTCCGGCGGCACGTCGCCGTCCTCGCGTCGCTCCCAGGGCCAGTGCGGCGCGGTGTAGTGCAGGCTGAGAAAGAACGGCCTCCCGGCGCGGGCATCGTCGGCAACCTTGTCGACCCACTCGGCGGCGCGCCGCGACAGCAGGTCGGTGAGATAGCCCTCGGTCGGACATTCGGCCTCGCCTTCGAACAGGTCGTGCTCACCGGTCGAACTGCAGTGGGTGAAGTAGTCGACCCCGCCCGACATCGGTCCGAAGAATTCGTCGTAGCCCGAGCGCAGCGGCCCGAAGTGCGGCGGATAACCCAGATGCCACTTGCCGATCAGCGCCGTCCGGTAGCCGGCCGTGCGCAGCAACGACGGCAGCGTCGGATGCTCGGGCGGCAGCCCCAGCAACGGGTTGTCGCGATCACGACTGCTGATCGGCTCGTCGGCGCCGCCGCGAAGCCGGTACTGATAGCGTCCCGTCATCAGCGCGAGGCGCGTCGGCGAGCAGACCGGCGCGTTCGCATACCCTTCGGTGAACAGCAAGCCGCCGGCGGCGAGCCGGTCGAGGACCGGAGAGACCGGGACGCGGCCACCGTAGCAACCGAGGTCGGCGTACCCGAGGTCGTCGGCGACGATGAAGATGATGTTCGGTCGGGTCATCGCTGTGCCGGTACTCAGCCGAGTCGGCCGATCAGCAGGCCGACGCGCTCGATAGCGCGGCCGACCGCGGGATCGCGACGGGCGTCATCGGCCAACTCCTGCTCGAGATAACTGACTGTCATCCGGGCCATGGTCGCGTCGAGCGCCTTTCTCACCGCGGTCAGTTGCTGCGAAATCGGCAGGCAACCCTGCCCTTCCTCCAGCATGCGGACGATCCCGCGCAACTGGCCCTCTGCCCGCCGCAGGCGCTTGATGATCTCGTCGCGGTGCGGGCCGGTGGCGAGCGCGATCTGGCCATCGTCGTGATGCCGGTTGGTGGCGACGGCGATCTCGTCTTCGTCCCGGGTTTGGCCGGCTTCGCCCGGACCCTGACCGCCGCTGCCGGCCGCTGATCCGGTTGGACCGTTGCCGATCGGCGCCTCGCGCGGTGTCGGAACCACGCGATGAGGCGGGGAACCTTCGAAACTGGCGGTTGCCAGCGACGGAAGCGTGTCGGTCGCCATGACTTCAGCCTCTTGCCAAACGTTATGCGGGACGTCGATCCCGAAGTGGTGCAGCTCGAGCGCTGCGCGGCAAACCCCGAAAGGCGATGATATGGTACCGGCCGATGCCAACGGATACGGCTGCGGCCACGACCTTCGACGCGCTGATCGCGACTTCCGGCCTGCCGCGCGTCGAAGCACGGGCCTTGCTCGAGCATGCCACGCGGCAGTCGCGTGAATTCCTCGTCGCTCACGGCACGGAACCTTGTCCGCCGGCGGCCGCGGCGCGCTTCCGGCGGCTGGTCGTCGACCGCAGCGCCGGCCGGCCCCTCGCCTACCTCGTCGGCGAGCGCGAGTTCCATGGTCGGCGGTTCGGGATCGATCGCCATGTGCTCATTCCCCGCCCCGAGACCGAGGGCCTGGTCGACGAAGCGCTGGCATCGATCGCAGCGATCGCCGACCCTGCCGTGCTGGACCTCGGCACCGGAAGCGGCATCATCGCGATCTGCATCGCGCTGGCGCGCCCCGATGCGGCCATCGTTGCCACCGACCGCTCGGCGCGCGCGCTGGCACGGGCGCGGCGCAACGCCGACGAACACGGCGTGCGGATCGCCTTTCGGCAGGGCGACTGGTGGCAAGCGTTGGCCGGTCGCCCTCCCAAGCCCTTCGACGCCGGATTCGATCTCGTCGTCTCGAACCCGCCGTACATCGCCGCGGCCGACCGGCACCTGGTCGAGGGCGACCTGCGCTTCGAACCTCGGGCTGCGCTGTCACCCGGCCCGAGCGGAACCGAGGCGATCGAGCGGATCGCTGCCGGCGCTCCTGGCCGCCTGCGCCGCGGCGGCTGGCTGGCGCTCGAACATGGCCATGATCAAGCCGGTGCCGTCGTCGCCATCCTCGCCAGCGCCGGCTTCGAGGCCGTCGTCACCCGCCAGGACCTGGCCGGGCTCGATCGCGTCACCGTCGGCCGGCTGGCTTGACCGGAGGGCATCCGCGAATCGGCTGGACCGACCGGTTCGCCGCGAGCCCGCGGCCGGGCGGGAAATGGAAGCGCTTCGACGCGGGTGACTGCTATAGTGGCAAGACAGGCCTCGAGACGGCACCCCGCAGCGACGGCGAAGCTACCGGCTCAAGCCACCGACAGACGCCAACGATCACGCGAGACCTCATGGAAGCGAAGGACTTCATCCACAAGACCGTCACCGAGCACCCGGTCGTGCTCTTCATGAAAGGCACCGCCCAGTTCCCCCAGTGCGGGTTCTCGGGTCGCGCGGTCCAGATCCTGAAGACCAGCGGCGTGAAGAACCTCGTGACCGTCAATGTCCTCGAGGACGAAGAGGTCCGTCAGGCGGTCAAGGACTATTCGAACTGGCCGACAGTACCGCAGCTCTACGTCAACGGCGAGTTCGTCGGCGGCTCGGACATCATGACCGAGATGTTCGAGTCCGGCGAACTGCAGAAGCTGATTCCCGAGATCGCCCGCCAGGCGGCCTGACGGCCTGCGTCGAGCAGGACAGCGCCTGCAGCCGGAGCACTGCCCGGCTCGGCTTCCTGGGTCGCCTGCCCGCCAGGGCGCCAGGCCGCGGGGCGGCTGGGATCAGGCCGCGGCCTGGAGCGGCACGGCCGATTCGAGACCCGCCGCCTCGTCGACACCGAGCCGAAGGTTCATCGACTGCACTGCAGCGCCGCTTGCGCCCTTGCCGAGGTTGTCTATCCGGCAGACGAGCATGACCTGCCCGGCGTGACCGAAGACGAACAGGTCGGCGCGATTGGTGTCGTTGCAGGCCTGGACGTCGAAATATCCACCGTCCGTGACCTCAGGATCATTCAACGGCCGCACCTTGACGAAGCGTTCGCCATCGTAGTGTCGCGACAAGGCCTCGTGAAGCCGCTCGGGTGAGGCACCCGCCGGCAGCGACCGCGTCTGCAAGCCGATCGATACCGCCAGTCCCTTGAAGAAATCGGCCACGATCGGAAGAAATACCGGCGGCGCCGCCAGCCTGCCGTGGGTCTGCATCTCCGGCAGATGCTTGTGCGCGAGCCCGAAGCCATACTGCCGCGGACTTTCGAGCTTCGGATCGCCGCCGGCCTGATATTGCTCGATCATCTTCCTGCCACCGCCCGAATAGCCGGTGATCGACGTCGCGGCCAGAGGATAGTCGGCCGGCAGCAGCCCGGCTTCCACCAACGGACGCACCAGCAGGATGAAACCGGTCGCATGGCAGCCGGGATTGGCGATGCGGATCGCGCGGCGAATCGCCTCGCGCTGGTCCGCGACCAGTTCCGGCAGGCCATAGATCCAGCCGGGCGCCGTCCGATGCGCGCTGCTCGCATCGATTACGCAGGTCTTCGGATTGGTCACCAGTGCGACGGCTTCGCGCGCCGCTGCATCCGGCAGGCAGAGGAACGCGACGTCGGCCGCGTTCAGCAGCCGCGCGCGCTCGGCCGCGTCCTTGCGCTTGGCGGCATCGATCCGCAGCAGATCGATGTCGGCACGTGCCATCAGGTACTGGTTGATCTGCAGGCCGGTCGTGCCTTCCTGGCCATCGACGAACACCTTGTGCGTCACTGTCGTTCGTTCCTTGGTCCGATGCCGTTGATGGCGAAATTATCTGCGAAGCCGCCGGTTGCGACAAACCGCAATACCGCAGAATACGCAGATGCCCGGCAGAATGGGGGGCCACCGCCGCTGCGGCTGGTCCACGGTGCAAGCAAACCGATCGAAGTGAGACGACCATGAAAATCCTCGTGGCAATCGATGGATCTGAAAACGCCCTGCGCGCGCTCCAGAAAGTGGTCGACTACCGGGACCGCTTCACGTCGCCGCTGTCGCTGGGACTGATGAACGTCCACGACAACACGTCGCTCAAGCACGCCGCGCGGGTGCTCGGCGCCCAGGCCGTCCGCGACTATGTCCACGACCAGGCCGAGCACCAGTTGGCGCCGGCATTGAGGCTCGTCGAAGATCGCGGGGTCGATCATCAGAAGATCATCGCGACCGGGCCGGTGGCGCCGACGCTGATCGAGGAAGCCCAGACCCAGGGGTACGACATGATCGCCCTCGGTGCGCGCGGCAGCGGCGCGCTGCAGGACTGGTTGATGGGGTCGGTCGCGCAGCGCGTGAGCGCAACGAGCCCGGTGCCCGTCCTGCTGGTCCCCTGACGGGCGGGCAACTCGATGGCTCGCATTCTCATCAGCTGGGCGATCAATGCCGCGTCGGTCTTCCTGCTGCCCTATCTGCTGCCGTCGGTCTCGGTCAAGAGCTTCGGGACGGCACTGCTCGTTGCGCTGGTGATCGGCCTGCTGAACACCTTCATCCGGCCGGTGCTGTTCGTGCTGACGTTGCCGATCACGATCCTGACCCTGGGGCTGTTCACCCTGGTCCTGAACGGCCTGATGTTCTGGCTGGCCTCGCGTTTCATCGACGGCTTCAACGTCGCCGGGTTCTGGTGGGCGGTGCTGGCCGCTATCGTCTACAGCATCATCAGTTGGGCGATCAGTTCGCTGGTGATGAAGGACCAACCGCGGGCCGCTGCATGACAGCGAGGCGACTCGCGGCCGTCGACTCTCCGATCATCCCGACCATCGCTGCGATGGTCCGCGCCCATCCGGGAACGATCTCGCTTGGCCAGGGCGTGGTCAGCTACGGACCACCGATCGACCTGGCCGCTGCCCTGGCTCCGCTGGGCGTCGATCCGGCGCTGAACAAGTACCAGGCGGTCACCGGCATGCCGGAGCTGGTCCAGGCGCTGCGCGCCAAGCTCGCCAGCGAAAACGGGATTCGGGACCTGGAGCGCACGGCGCTGCTCGTCTCGGCGGGCAGCAACATGGCCTTCCTGCAGGCAGCGATGGCGGTCTCGGATCCGGGCGACGAATTCATCCTGCCGTCGCCGTACTACTTCAACCAGGAGATGGCCCTGCGGATGATCGGCTGCGTGCCGGTCCTGGTGCCGACCGACGTCCATCACCAGATCGACCCCGACCGGCTCGC
This sequence comes from Burkholderiaceae bacterium, assembly GCA_040510055.1. Classification (GTDB taxonomy): domain Bacteria; phylum Pseudomonadota; class Gammaproteobacteria; order Burkholderiales; family Burkholderiaceae_E; genus Lautropia. Next base: position 7,102 of record JBEVJQ010000154.1, read on the forward strand.
GGCCGCGATCACGCCCCGGACGCGGGCAATCGTGACGGTCTCGCCGAACAATCCGTCGGGCGCAGTCTACCCGCGGGCGGCCCTCGAGGCCGTGAACCATCTCTGCGGGCGCCGCGGCCTCTATCACTTCAGCGACGAAGCCTACGAATACTTCTGCTTCGGCGAGGCCTCGCATTTCTCGGCGGCGTCGCTTCCCGGCGTCGCCGATCACACGCTGTCGTTTTTCTCGTTCTCGAAGGCGTACGGGATGGCGAGCTGGCGCGTCGGCTACTGCCTCTACCCGGCGGCGCTCGAGGAGGCGATGAGCAAGATCCAGGACACCAACCTGATCTGCGCGCCTGTTGCCTCGCAACTCGTCGCCTTGGCCGCGAGCCGCGCCGGACGAGCGGCGATCGGCAGCCACCTGGCCGAGCTCGAACGCGTTCGCGCGATCGTGCTCGCGCAATTGCGCCAGCTCGAAGGGATCGCCCGGTTCGAGCCAACCGAAGGCGCGTTCTACGTCCTGGTCGCGCTGCCGCCGGTGGCCGAACCGATCGCCTTCAATCGGCGGATGGTCGAATCGTTCGGCGTGGCGACGATCCCGGGGTTCGCCTTCGGCCTCGATCCGCGCCAGGCCAACTGGCAACGGCTGTCGTATGGCGCGCTCGGCGGGTCGGCGGTGATCGAGGGGACGCGCCGGTTCGTCGACGCCGTCAGGGGGCTGGCCGGCGGCTGATCGGTAACGCCAGCCGGTCCGCGCGCCGAGATGCGCGTGGTCGGCGTCGCGGCAGGATCGTCAGCGGCTGGCGGGCGTAGCCAGCGCCATCGCCCAGTACGACAGGTAGGTGTTCGAGCTCGTGCCCGGGACGACGGCGACGCCGACCTCGGTGATGTCGGGACGCATCAGCGCGACGCAGTGCGGCGGACTGTCGATCCAGCCCTGCATCACAGCCGCCAGCGTCCGGAAGCCGGCGGCGATGTTCTCGTCGGCTCGGCGCCATTGGTAGCCTGCCATCTCGAGCCGGTGCCAAACGTGCTCGCCGTTCGGCCACTCGTGACCGAAGGTGTTTGCCGACTGCATCCACTCGACCTCGAGCAGCGCGGCGTAAGCCGCACGCGCATTCCAGCGCAGCGGGCCCACCGCGGGAAACAGCTGGTCTCCGCAACGGCGCGGCTGCGCCCGGGCCGCGTTGATCGCGTCCAGCGCTTCGCCGGCGAAACGTTCGACCGCTGCAGCCGATGCGTCGGGCACCTTGGTGTCCGGACTCGATCCGGCGGCGGCCGTGTCCTCCACGGTGCCGGTCCCCGCCACCGCGCCGGAGGCAGCGTCGGCCGCGGTCGGAGCGGGCGCGACCGCGTCGCTGGCGAGTGCCGCGGTCGTGCTCGATTCGGTAGTGGTCGAATGGGCGACGGTCGTCGACGTTGCGCCGTTCGCGCTCGAGCCGCCCGCACTGGCGCCGGCTCCGCTGTCGAGGGTCGACGGACTCACTTCGACTCCACCCACGGCCGCATACTGCGACCGGATCAACGCGGCATTGCCTTCGCGTACTACCGGCTCGGTGGACTCATCAGCCGAGCCGCATCCGGCGATCAGCAACGCGGCCACCGCGATGCAAAGCGAGCGCACGCCCAGTCGCCGATCGCAACGCACCACGACATCTGTCGTGCGAACAGGCGCTGGGCGCAGGCGCCGCGGCGCGGTCTCGATAGTCGTCAATGGCCGGCGATCTCCCATGCCGCTCATTTTCGGGAGGCCCCCGGGAGCGAGTCAGCAACGGCGGACGGGCGGGCGAAGAAGCCCTTTCGATGGCCGGCCGCCGGTTGCTGGCCCGATACGCATCGTCATGAACGGTCGCTCGCGTACCATCGAGCGGCGGTGACGGAACAGACCCGACCGCAACTGCAGCTTTACGCGGGAACACTGCCACCGGAGTCGAGATGAGTGGGACGCTGCCGCCAGATGACGAATCGCGCTTTGGCCTGATTCGCGAACAACTGTTCACTGCCGTCGTCGGCGACGTGCTCGATCGCCTGGGTCGGCGACATCAGTTCCTGCCGGCCGGCATCCGGCCGCTGCAGCCGCAGATGCGCCTGGTGGGCAGGGCGATGACGGTCCTCGAGGCCGACGTCGTCGAGGGCGCCCCCGGTTCGACGCCTTCGCGCGGTCCATTGGCCGGCCAGCCGTTCGGCCTGATGCTCGAGGCGCTCGACGATCTGAAGCCGGGCGAGATCTACGTCGCGGCCGGCGGGTCGCTGCGCTATGCGATGTGGGGCGGCCTGATGTCGACGCGGGCGCGCTACCTCGCCGCCGCCGGGGCCCTCGTCGACGGCTACGTCCGCGACGCCGGCGAGATCGAACGCATGGGGTTCCCGGTGTTCTGTCGCGGCCTCTATGCCCAGGACCAGGGACCGCGGGGCCAGGTCATCGACTACCGCTGCCCGATCGAGATCGGAGGGGTATCGATCGCGCCGGGCGACCTGTTGTTCGGTGATCGCGAAGGGGTGCTGGCGATTCCGCGCGATTGCGAGAACGAGGCAATTGCCGGCGCGCTGGAGAAGGTCACCACCGAGGACAAGGTCGCGGTCGCGATCCGCGACGGGATGAGCGCCTGCGACGCGCTGCGTACCTTCGGGGTGATGTAGCCGCGACGACGGCGAGGCCGATCAGGCCTCGATCCGCTCCCGGCGGATGTCGGCCGAACGACGTCGCAGGCTCGGCCCGTCCATCGCCTCGGCAGTCCTGACCACCAGCGGCTCCAGGGCCGGGCTGCCGAGCGAGTGCCCGAACAGCGCCAGTTGCTGCCAGCCTCCCGACCGCGCGGAAAGCGCCAGGCCGGTGTCGACGACAGTGCGTTGCCGGCCCATCGTCTTGGCCAGGTACATCGCCCGATCGGCGCATTCGAGCATGTCCTCGATCGACTCGTCGGGGCGAAGTAGGGTCAGGCCGGCCGAGAACGAAAGCCGGAGCTGCGGATCGCTGGCGCTGACGGGGTAGTCACGAATGACCTCGTGCAGCCGCTGCAGCGCCGACTCGGCGGCCGCGACCTCGCAATCGGGAAACGCCACCAGAAACTCCTCGCCACCCCAGCGCGACACCACGTCCGACTGCCGCAACGTCGTCACGGCGAGCTGACCGAAGCGACCGAGGACCTCGTCGCCCACGGCATGGCCACGCGAGTCGTTGATCTCCTTGAACCAGTCGAGGTCGATCAACGCGATCGCGATGGTGCCACCTTCGCGCCCTTGCCGGACGTGCTCACGTTTCAGCGCCTCGACCATCGACCGCCGATTCATCAGCCCCGTCAACTCGTCGCGTGTCGCCAGGATCCGGACCCGGGCGAGGGCCTCGACGAGTTCAGTCTTCTGATCGAACAACTTGCGGCGCAGGGCCGCCAGCCGCGACGACAGGTAGGCGACCACGACCAGCATCGTGCTGGTCAGGACGAAGTTGCTGATTTCGTCGACGGCACCGTGACGGGCGGGATCGAGCCTGACCATCAACAGCATCGTTGCGCCCAGCAGTGCGATCGCCAGCGCGCACACCGCAGCCATCTGCTGAAGGCTCGCCGAGAACGCGCCAAACATCAGGCTCACGATGAGAATGGTCAACACCCCGCCGCGGACCGTGCCGACCACGGCGTAGGCGGCCACGATGCACCCGAGCGAGTACACCATCTGGATCATGGTGTTCTGATGCGAGGTCAGGCCGGTGAACGGCGTTGCCCGGATCAGGAGATAACCCCCGACGACGCCGACGACCAGGGCCACGAGCAGCCACTGGACCGGCTCGGGCCGGGCCGAGCCCAACGCGGCTTCGACGACGAGCAGCACCGCGCCGATGACGTAGACGAAGGCCGCGATCACGAAGTAGCGGATCTGGCGGCGGACCTCGGTGTCGCGGCCTGCCAGGAAGCCGATCAAGCGATTCTCATTCACTCCTGCGCTCATCCTTCGGCCCGGCATTGTCCCACGTCAACGTCCGTTCAGGATGGGCAGGCGGCAAACGAGCACCTACCGACCGCATCGCGGAAGGCTCGAGCACTAGGGGCAGGGGCAGTGGGCTCGCGAAAGGGGCAGGGGCAGTGGGCTCGCGAAAGGGGCCGACGGTCGGCCCGAAGCGACGGGGCCGCCCGATCGTCCCATCCCAAGCTCCGGTCATCCGCGCGGGGTGATCCGCCGAGCCCAGCCGACCCAGAATCGGTGTTCCGGCAGTGGCCTCGGCAGGGCGCTGCATCCACCCCCGAGCCCGACGACCAACCGATATGTCTACCGTCATCCCCCGTCAGACCCACGCGCCGCGCGAGATCCCCCATGGCCGCTCCTGAGAACGACAGCGCGCCACCCGGCCGCAGTACGCACGGCACGATCGCGCTGGTGGTCAGTTTCGTCCTCGGCCTGCTGTTCGTCGTCCTGAACTACGTCGCTGATGGCGACCTGCCGACGGAGACCGCGGCCGACGGCGCAGTCGCTGCTGGTGGAGCATTTGCGCCGATCGCCGCCGACGGCACTGTCGTGCTGTCGCCAAAGGCCGAGGGCCGGAACGAGCGGATGCCGTCCTTCGACGCCAAACGGTAATCGTCCGAACAGCCCGCCGATCGCGCTCGGCGCCCCGGCGTCAGTCCGGGACGTCACTGGCGCCGTCGCTGATCGCAATCCGGTCGCCCGCTGTTCGCCCGCACCGAGTTCCGCGATCAGCCGTCTGTCACTGTCACCGTCCTAGTCCGGCGCATTGGGGGGTGCCGGAGACGAACGTTGGCTTGCGGTTGAACAGGCCGGCGGACCCGAAC
>JBEVJQ010000155.1:0-5486 GCA_040510055.1 Burkholderiaceae bacterium
ATCCACCGGGACTAGATCCACCGGCACGAGATCCACCGAAGCGAAGGCCGGTGGGACGAAAGCCAGTGGAACGAAAACCGCTGGAACGAAAGCGAAAGAAGTCGCCGGCTCGAGGGCCAGCGGGTCGACGACCGGGTCGAAACGAACGACACCGCGCAGTGCGACCCGCGGTCGGCGCGCCGCCTGAATCGCCGGCCGCCCATGTCGGATCGATCGCCGTCCCTGCGCGTTCTCACCGTCAATACCCACAAAGGCTTCGGCCCGCTGAATCGCCGGTTCATCCTCCATGAGCTCCGCGAGGCGGTCCGCGCCGTCGGTGCCGATGTCGTCTTCCTTCAGGAGGTTCACGGGACGCACCAGAAGCACGGCGCCCGATTTGCCGACTGGCCGTCGACGTCGCAGTACGAGTTCATGGCCGATCAACTCTGGCCGCAGTACGCCTATGGCCGAAACGCCGTCTATCCGGAAGGCGACCACGGCAACGCCGTCCTGTCGAAGTTTCCGATCGTCCGCCACGAGAACCGGGACGTCTCGCTGGCCGGGCGCGAGAGGCGAGCGCTGCTCCATTGCGCGTTGAGCGTCCCCGGCTGGCCGACCAACGTCCATGCGATCTGCGTCCACCTGGGTCTGCGGGAATCGCATCGCCGCGAGCAGTTGCAGCTGCTGTGCGACCTGGTCCGAAACGAGATCCCGCCGAAGGAGGCCGTCATCGTCGCGGGCGACTTCAACGACTGGCGTCGCCGCGCCCACCGCGTCCTCGGCCGCGGTGCCGGCTTGCGCGAGGTGTTCGTCACGGCCGACGGCTATGCCGCCCGCACGTTCCCGGCGCGATACCCGCTGCTGCAGCTGGACCGGATCTACGTCCGCAACGCCCGCGGCCACCACCCCGTCGTGCTGCCACGCAAACCGTGGGCGCACCTGTCGGACCACGCCCCGCTCGCCGCGGAGATCAGCCTTTGACGGAACAGACGCAACAGCGAGGCGCCATTCTTCCGAGCCGACCGACGCGGCGCAATCCCGCGGCCGGCCGGTCGAGGTCCGAGACCAGCCGCTGGATCGCGGGCAACCAAGCCACGCTGCTCGAGAACGGGGAACAGTTCTTCCCGCGCGTGTTCGAGGTCATCGCCGCGGCCAGGCACGAGGTCCTGCTCGAAACCTTCATCCTGTTCGACGATAAGGTCGGTCACGATCTCAAACGCGTACTGCTCGCGGCCGCTGCCAACGGCGCCAGCGTCGACGTCACGATCGATGGCTGGGGTTCGGCGTTCCTGCCGCCGGCGTTCGCCGAGGAACTGCTGGCGGCCGGCGTCCGGCTCCATGTGTTCGACCCGGGCCGGACCATTCTGCGCTGGCGGACCAACTTCTTCCGGCGGATGCATCGCAAGATCACCGTAGTCGACGGGGAACGCGCCTTCGTCGGCGGCATCAACTTCTCGCTCGATCACCTGGCGGAGTACGGCGCCGAGGCCAAGCAGGATTACGCCATCGAACTGGAGGGCCCGATCGTGACGACGATCCGCCAGTTCGCCCATAGCGCACTGCGCGCGGCCCAGCCCCGGCGCGGCTGGCTGCGCTCGATCCACGCCCAGGTCAAGCGACGAAACCTGCCGGCGGCGGGCACGGCCGAGGCGATGCTCGTCACCCGTGACAACCACCGGCACCGCACCGATATCGAGCGACATTACCGCGCAGCGATCCGATTGGCGCGGCATCGGGTCGTGATCGCCAACGCCTACTTCTTCCCCGGTTATCGGATGCTGAAGGAACTGGTCAATGCTGCCCGGCGGGGCGTCGAGGTCCGGTTGGTGCTGCAGGGCCGGCCCGACATGCCGATCGCACGATCGGCGCCGTCGATGCTCTACAGCTACCTGTTGCGTGCCGGCGTGCAGATCCACGAATACACCGAGCGCCCCTTTCACGGCAAGGTCGCGATCGTCGACGACATCTGGGCGACCGTCGGCTCGAGCAACCTCGATCCGCTGAGCCTGTCGCTGAACCTGGAAGCCAACGTGATGCTGCGCGACCGGGCATTCAATCAGGTGCTGGCCGAGCGGCTCGAACGGTTGGTGACCGAACGCTGCCGGACGGTCGCGGCAACGGAATTGCCGGCACCGAAACCGTGGCACGTCGTTCGCAGCTCGGTCGTGTTTCACTTCCTGCGCCACTTCCCGCTATGGGCGGACTGGCTCCCGTCGCACCGCCCGAGCCTGCACTCGGGAGAGCAACCGCAGTGACGCCCCAGGCAACGGCCCGTCGCGGCGGATCGGCCCCGGCCGGAGTGGCGCCAGCCGGCGTGGTGCCGGCCGGCGCCGCGCCACCGACCTCGCCCCCGCGGCGCCGCTGGTGGCCGCACGTCAAGCGGATCCTGACCTGGGCGTTCTTCATTCTCGTCGCCTGGCTGCTCTACAACAATGCGCGCGAGATCGAGTGGCGCGAGGTCGGGCACGCGGTGGCGCGCCTGCCCGCGGCGAACCTGGCGGTCGGCGTAGGCATTGCGATCGCGAGCTATGCGGTCTACAGCTGCTACGACCTGATCTCGCGCGCCTATGTCGGCTTCCGACTGGGATCGGCGCGAGTCGTCTTGACGACCTTCATCAGCTACGCGTTCAACCTGAACCTCGGGTCGCTGGTCGGCGGGATGGGCTTCCGCTTCCGGCTGTACTCGCGCCAGGGCGTCGAGGATGCCGACATCACGCGCACGATCGCTTTCAGCATGTGGACCAACTGGTTCGGCTACATCACGCTGGCCGGGGTACTGTTCCTGTTCCACCCGATCGAACTGCCGGCCGACTGGCGGCTTTCCGCCGGATCGCTGCGCATTCTGGGCGCGGCACTGCTCGTCGGCGCGGGCGCCTACCTCGTGGCGTGCGCGCTGTCGCGGCGGCGCAAGTGGACGGTACGCGGCCACGATTTCGAGTTGCCGCCGCTGCGGATGGCCGCCGTCCAGCTGGTGGTGGCCGCGACCAACTGGCTGCTGATCGGCGCGATCGTCTGGACCCTGCTGCAGTTTCGGGTCGACTACACGAAAACGCTGACCGTCCTGCTCGTCGCCGCGGTAGCCGGGGTCATCACCCACGTTCCCGCGGGCGTCGGCGTGCTCGAGGCCGTGTTCGTGAGCCTGCTCGGCAGCGACCTGCCGAAGAACGAGATCCTGGGCGCCCTGCTCGCCTACCGTGCCGTCTACTACCTCGGGCCGCTGGTGGTGGCGACGATCGCCTACGTCGCATTCGAGGGGCGGATCGGTGCCGCCAAGGCACTGCCGCCACCGGCTTCGCCGGCTCGCGGCCCGCTACCAGGCAGTCGTTAGGCCATCGCGACCAGCGCCTGGCCCGTCACTTCGCGCGAGGGGCGCCCCGCCTCGCAGCGCCGGTCGAGTGCTTCCCGGCTCGCCGGACGAACCGCGGCCGCGTCCGGTAGCTGATCGGCGGTCACGGTCCGGTTCCTGCCCCCGTTCTTTGCGCGGTACATCGCCAGGTCCGCGGCGCTGATCAGGGCGGCACCGGAGTCGGCGTGACCGGGCAGCGCCGCAACGCCGATCGAGGTCGTCGCCGACAAGCTCCGACCCTTGCCGATGGGCACCCGCATCCCGGCGACAGCCTTGCGCAGGTCCTCGGCCCGTTCCAGGGCCATTTCGAGCGAGCACCTGGGCAGGACGACGACGAACTCCTCGCCGCCGTAGCGGCAGACGATGTCGTCCTGGCGTACCCCGTCGCGGATCAATTCGGCAAAGCGGCGGAGGAAGGCGTCTCCGCCGTCGTGCCCATGCTCGTCGTTGATCCGCTTGAAGTGATCGATGTCGATCATCAGGAGGCTGACCGGATGGGCTTCGCGCGAGGCCCGGGCGATCTCGCGGTCGAGCATCGGTCCGAGATAGCGGCGGTTGAAGAGTTCGGTCAATGGATCACGGACCGCCTGCTGCCACAGGTGATCGTGAAGACGCAAGCTGGAGACCGCCAACGAAACCTGTTCGGCGACCCGGCGCACCAGGCGTTGTTCGGGCGGTGTGGCAGCCGGCGCAGTGACCGTCATCATTCCGATGGTTTCGCCATGGGCCTGCAATGGAACGCAGAGGGTCGCGCGCCCGCAGGGCTCGCCCACCGGGGTGCAGACCGGGCCCAAGCCTTCGGCGGCGGGCAGGTCCGGCAGGCCGTGGCGCAGCGCCGAGCAGGGCCCGGTCTCGAACGAAGCGGCAGACTCGCCGATTGCGCCCCAGCGGCTGACGGTCTCGAGCTGACCGTGGCCACTGTCGAACAGGGCTATCGCCCCGGCAGTGTTCGGCAGAGTCCCGGGTATCGCCCGCGCCGACATGACCAGCGCCTCGTCGAGTCGCTGGCAGCTGCGCAGCCGATCGCCGAGCAGCGCGATTGCCGCATTCTCGGCCGAGATCGCCCGCATCGCGGTGATCGACTGTTCGAGCGACTGCTGGACCCGGCTGCGAAGCCGGTTTTCGCGCTGCATCGACAGGAACACCGAAAGCAGGACCAGCACGCAGGCCGTCATCCCGGCCAGGCCGGTCAGTCCGGCATGGATCGACGCCTGGTCCTCATCGCGCTGGCGCTGCTTGAGAAGCCGATGCTCCTCGGCGACCAGCTCGTCGACGCCGGAGCGAACCAGGTCGACCTCGGGCTCACCACTGCCCCGGCGAACCAGCGCGAGCGCGGCAGCCTCGCCCTCGGCCCGGTAGACGCCGATGATGGCGGACGCCCTACGTACCCGCCGGTCGACCTCCTGCCTGAGCGCCTCGAGCCGCTCGCGCTGCGCCGGGCGGTCGCCAAGCAGCCGCGCGAGCCGCGCGTGATTCTCGGTGATTCTGAGCAGCGCGACGCCGTAGGGCACGAGGGCGTCGTCGCGGCCGGTGATCAGATAACCGCGCTGCGACGACTCGACGCCCTTCATGTCCGCGGCGACCGCCTGTAGCAGCCTGGTGACCTCGTAGGCACGGAACAGTTCGTTCTCATCCTGCTCGGGGCGCTGGAAGCTCACCCAGGCCGAGACTCCGATGATCACGAGCAGCGCCAGCGTGGCGCTGAACCACAGGCCCCGGCGGGCCGTGGGGCGCAACGCGGGATGCTTGTCGTTTACCGGGACGGGGGCAACCATGATCGAGCGGGCGGTCCGGCGCCGGGAAGGCGCCACTGCGGCGATCATCTGCGCACGCGTACGAGCGTGCCGAAACGGGCTGATGAACGGGGGATTCCGACCGGCCGAATCCGGCCACCGTTGCGGCCGGGCATCGGGTGAACGGAGGCCGTGCCCAAGCGCCGCCTACCAGGGCCTGGTCGACGCCAAACCTCGGTCGACGCCAAACCTGGTCGAGGTCAGGCCGGGTCGACGTCAGGCCTGGTCGACTCCAGGTCAGTCCGCGATCGGGTCCTGCCCGGCGCTCACCAGGTGTTGCGCAACTCGCGCAGCTTGACGAAGACGGTCTTCGGGTCCGGTTGCCGGGGCAGCTCGGGGAACTCCTTGCGCAGCGCCTCGATCACGGC